>NZ_JBJMLX010000414.1:0-46737 GCF_045805085.1 Niastella sp. | reverse complement strand
CGGTATATAATGCAGACCTTCGCTAATACGCAAAGCCAGCTAATGAAAAAGCGGGTAATGCAGTTTATGCTAAGCGCAGATTGCCCGGTATGCAATGGCAAAAGGCTAAAAATAGAATCTCTGTCTGTAAAATTTGCCGGCTATGATATTGCAGAAATATCGCGCCTTCAATTATCTGAGCTTAATAAAATTTTTAGCCCTTATGCCAGACATGCATCGTTTGATTTAATAAATGAACTGCACCCTGAAAAAGCGATGGTGGCGCAACGTATTGCTGAAGATCTCGTGGCAAGGCTGTCTATAATGCTTGACCTCGGTCTTGGCTACCTTACGCCGGAACGCAGCACGCCTACGCTATCGCCGGGTGAGTTGCAAAGACTACGGCTCGCAACGCAGGTACGCTCAAATTTATTCGGCGTTGTGTATGTACTCGATGAACCTTCTGCAGGCCTTCATCCGGCAGATACAGAAGCATTGCTGCGTGCGCTGGATAAGCTGAAAGATGCTGGCAATTCACTTTTTGTAGTCGAGCATGAAGTGGATATCATTCGCCACGCTGACTGGGTGGTAGATGTTGGCCCTGCGGCCGGTGTTAACGGCGGTGAAATTCTATACAGCGGGCCTTTAAGCGGGTTGCAGGAAATGGAAGCCTCTGTAACCCGGAGATATATAGCACAGGCGGTTACGCCCAAACGAACTGCACGTACTACAACAAGCTGGCTGCGGTTGGAAGGAATCTCCCGCAATAATCTTAGCAACCTGGATGTTTCTTTTCCGTTAGGTCTTTTAACGAGTGTAACGGGTATTTCCGGCTCAGGTAAAAGCAGCCTTGTCAGCCAGGCACTTATAGAACTCGTTGCGGCGCAGCTTGGCCAGGAAATAGATCCGCCATCAGAAGATCAACAGGATTTGCTTCAGGATGAAACAGTCCTTTCTTCAGGGCGGATAACGGAAGGGATGGAACGGGTTAAACGCATGGTGCGGGTGGATCAAAAACCGATCGGTCGTACACCCCGGTCTAATCTCGCTACGTACACCGGCCTGTTTGACCATGTGCGTAAACTTTTTGCAGGAACGAAAATGGCGAAAGCGCGTCATTACGATGCAGGTCGTTTTTCGTTTAACGTAGCCAAGGGCCGTTGCCCACATTGCACAGGTGAGGGCTTTGTAATGGTAGAATTGTTGTTCTTGCCAAGCGTGTATTCCCCCTGTCCTACTTGCCACGGCACGCGGTACAACGATAAGACGCTCGAAATAAAATACAAGGATAAGAATATTGCTGACGTACTTTCGATGCCGGTAGATGCTGCGTGGGAATTTTTTGAAGAAGAGGAGATCTTGCGGCGTAGCCTTGATGTTGTGCGACAGGTAGGGTTAGGTTATTTAAGGTTGGGCCAGCCTGCTACAGAGCTATCAGGCGGTGAGGCACAACGCATCAAACTGGCAACGGAACTGCAGCGTTCACAGCGTGGCCATACGCTTTATGTGCTGGATGAACCCACAACAGGATTGCACCCCTCAGATGTAGAGAAACTCATGGTGCAATTAAATTCGCTGGTAGATTCGGGTAACACGGTGATTGTTGTTGAGCACGACATGCACGTTATTGCGCAAAGCGATTGGGTGATCGACATTGGGCCGGGCGCCGGCGAAAATGGCGGAAGGATCGTTGCTGAAGGAATACCGGCGGCGGTTGCGAAAAATAGAAAGAGTAAAACCGCTGCTTATTTATCGCTGTACATATGAACCAGGTCACAAGCTAAAACTACAACCAAAGTAGCGTATATTAGCGATAACAAATGCCCATACTTCGGCAAGCTGATGGGTGTTGTGCGTAACCCCAAATCCCCCCCTTTATAAAATGGTAACAAAGACGGAAATTAGATTACAAGAAATTTTAAATGAAGACGACCTGCGAGATAAAGTTTCAAAATATTCATTGAATAAACCGGCAATTAAATCAACA
This sequence comes from Niastella sp., assembly GCF_045805085.1. Taxonomy (NCBI): domain Bacteria; kingdom Pseudomonadati; phylum Bacteroidota; class Chitinophagia; order Chitinophagales; family Chitinophagaceae; genus Niastella; species Niastella sp. The sequence continues at coordinate 44,771 of NZ_JBJMLX010000414.1, read as the reverse complement.
TCAAGTATCGCTGGGAGCAAGAATTTTACGACTGACAAAACGCTCAAGGTTTTCAGAAAAAGTAAACTAATAATCTTTTTGGTACTTATTCTAATTGGTATGATGTTATTTGCGGTATTTTTTTCTTTACTTAAACAAAAGGAAATAAATCAGGGCGGACTTGCTGTTGGGTTAATATGTATTTTCATCTTTATCCTAAATTTTCTTCGCCAGTTTTTTTATGACGACAACTTGAATTTTACAATTTATATTGACAATGAAGGGATTCAAATTGACGAAACTTTATTTAACTGGAATCAAATAAAGGAGACTGCCATTTTAAATTATCCCGGCAAAGGCGGGGGAACAAATAAATTAATTATTTTATTGCAAGACGACACTTATTGGAAATATGATTTGACCAATTTTTATTCATTTGAGGGCATAGCGAAAACAATTTCAAATTATATTGAATTCTTTAAACCCAAACTACCAACAACATAAGCATTTGTGTTATGTCGGCGGAAAGTTATGCACAACTTTACGACCGGGACACATTCACCGGGCAACTTTGTCAATTTGTATCCAAACTTATTTTTATTTAATAAACCTTAACAATATGGAAAAGATCATCGAAGGCGATTTCCGTTATGCTGACCTGGCGGAAAAACGGTTCAATAAACGCTTTACAGGAAAACCCGAATACATCTGCATGCCGCAGTCCACCGATGACGTGGTCAACGCAGTTCAGGAAGCGGTAAACAATAAACAGAGACTGGTTGTGCGTAGCGGCGGGCATTGCCTGGAAGGTTTCGTTTTAGATCCTGCCGTCCAGGCACTTATCGATATGTCCCTCATGACAAATATTTACTATGACCCAGAAAGGTCAGCTTTCGCTGTTGAAGCAGGCGCTACAGTTGGTGAGATGTACCGGAGACTGTTTCTGGGCTGGGGCGTAGTTCTTCCGGCAGGAGAACACCCTGCTATAGGTATTGGCGGTCATATATTAGGCGGTGCATTTGGTTTCCTTTGCCGGGAGTACGGATTGGCGGTAGATCACCTTTATGGCATAGAACTGGTTGCAGTAGATTCATCCGGTAAGGCGCACAGCGTCATCGCCACGCGGGAAGAAAATGATCCTAACCGTGAACTTTGGTGGGCGCATACCGGAGGTGGCGGCGGTAATTTTGGTATCGTAACCCGTTACTGGCTTCGATCATTGGAAACTGATGGTTCTGATCCTGCTACCGCTCTTCCCAGAGCTCCTAAAACCATCACGACCTTTAGGGTATCGTGGGACTGGAATAACTTTGACGAAATATTGTTTTCGCAGTTAGTTCAAAATTTTGGAGTGTGGGCGCAAATGAATAGCGGCCCGGACACTGCCTATAAGCAGTTATTCAGTTTGCTTTTTCTGAATCACCGTAACATGGGTAAACTGGAAATGAAAGGGGTTTGTACAGCAGGTCCAAAGGCAATACAGCTCATAGACGAGCACTTGGCTGCGATTGCGGGGCCTTTAGGCTTAACTTATACACGACAAATAGAAGAAACTGCCTGGCTGCAATTTGCGCTCAATCCTTTTCCAGAACTTTTTCAGCCTGGGTATGACAAGGTTAAAGCTAAGATTAAAGACGCTTTTCTTCGTCTCCCTTTTACAATTGATCAGATTGCAACGACATACAAATATTTGACAGGTAACGACCCGGTAGGCGGAGGATTAGGTATGGCCACCTATGGCGGCCAGGTAAACGCCGTGAAGCCGGGAGCTACAGCATCCGCCCAACGGGATTGCATCCTTGATATTGCATGCAATACAGGATGGACAGACCCGGAAGGCGAAGCTGCCAGCCTGAACTGGGTCCGTAATTTTTATAAGGACCTGTTTGCCGCTTTCGGGGGCGTTCCGGTACCCAACGAGCAGACCGGCGGATGCATGATCAATCATCCCGATACAGACATGGCCGATCCGCAGTGGAATAAGTCCGGTGTGCCATGGTCAACCTTATATTACGGGGATAATTACCCGCGATTGCAGCAGGTGAAACAAAAATGGGATCCGGGGAATGTGTTTCATCACGCCTTGTCAATCAGTTTGTGATACTACCAGTCTGCAATTCAACCTGACGATATGAAAGACAATATCTGCTGCTTAAATGGTTTGAGCATCTGGAACAAAAAACGCCTTCAAATCCGACGACTTGAAGGCGTTCCTAATTTGGTGCGGAAAGAGAGGGATTCGAACCCTCGTACCGACAAGTCGGTAAACGGTTTTCGAGACCGTCCCATTCAACCACTCTGGCATCTTTCCGAAAAGGGGATGTAATTTAAAGGATTTCGGTAAATCGGCAAAAGATTGCTTTTAATCATATAAATTGAAAACCACTATGTCACACCATCAACAAAAATGGTTCGGGTTTATGGAAGGGGCGCGAGCGGCGCTGCTGCAAGGCAATTCCCTAGAATACAAACCGACTATCCAGCTAGTGGTTGAACCTTCTTTTGATAACCACACTTTCCTTCAGCTGCAGGTAAATGAGGAAAGCGTATCGTGGCACCGGAAAACTTGGCGCAAACTCGATGACAGGCCAAAGTTTGCCGACCCGATTGAAAATCTGAAGTACATTGGGCGAACCATCACCCCAACCATTGAGCAGGGAAGGGGTGAGGTTAGTAGGGAAGTGTTACTACCTATTATTGCTTTCATCAACGCCATGACTATTAAACCTCACTTTGACCAGCCAGGTATTGTGATAGATGGCACCTTTTACGCATTGACAATAGGTACTGCAAGCGCACATACTACCTACAAATGGCATTATTCGCCTGGGGAGTGGGCCGATTTGCAAAAGCTGGCTAATATGGTTTTGGAATTGAATCAGAAATTATACCAGCAATAGAGAAACCTGCAAAACCATCGATTCTGCAGGTCCTTTTATCTGGCAACCTTACGGATGTTTATATTGTGGAGAAACTAACCGGATAGCTGCTATTTCATTGCCCAGTTCTTTACCCATTTTTATAGAAACTTCTTGTGTAAACCTGTAATGCAAACCTGCATATATTCTTGAAAGGGCGGCTTCCTGCAACAGTGCTGACAGCGAATTATATTGCCGGGCAGGTAACCCCCGCCAGTCATATGCATTATCGGTTACAGGAATGTCGCCGTACTCTTTTATTAAGACTTGTATATAGGGAGCGTAAAACCCCACTAGGCCTGATGTATATTCAGGGTAAGGCGGGGTAGGTAAATAGCTCAGCCAGCCAGTGTCGATAAGCCTGCGGATAAAGGTAACAGGTCTGATGAGGTTGTAATGATATTTCGACCTGAATGTAATTATGCCACCATCCTTTAATGCAATGCCTGTTTTGGCATACACTTCAGTTGCCTGCCACAACTTTGCTTTTTGATTTTCCTGTACCCAGGTAATGATGGAAAGAACGTGATGGGGCGACGGTACACCTACTGCCGCGCCACCGGCATCAGCCCACCAATCGGCTGTTGCTTTTTGCGCAACAGTTAAATTCTTTCCAATGTCATATACTTCTTTAACTGCTTTATAAAACCGGGATGAAGTATCTTCTGAAAATGGAACGGGTAATGGGGGTGCAATGGCCGTTAGGCTATATTCCAGCAAAGGCCTTGAGTCGGCCAGGAAAGGGCCTAGCGTTGCAAAGGCCGGCGGAGTAGGCACCCAGGAACCGGGGGTAACAGGCGGTGGCATGTATCCTACACTGGAAAGATTGAACTTGTCGGTTGTTGACCAATTGTAAATGGCGGTTGCAATGGCACGTCCAAAAGTTTGTGAACGGTCAAGTATATCAGTAGATGTGTTTGCTTTGAACCGGTTGTAATTGACATTTTCGAGGGAGTCGATACTTGCCTTGTCTGCATCGGTAAGGCCGGTTAAAAACAATTTGAACATACTCGCCAGGGCTGCATTGGCGCTTTCACTCCACAAGTACCTTTGCCATGCATCCGCTTGCGGCATAGCTGGCATTTGATACAGGCTGGAAGATAAACTTTCGGCACTTTTGCTTCCGGGGCGTACTGCTTCATAAAGGCCTACCCCTATAAAACCAAAATTCCTCATGTTTAGAATTACAACAGGTTGCGGATTGGCTGGTCGTTGAACTTTTGCTATAAATTTATACCAGCCATACACTACATCCGCGTTTTCTTCTGGTGGATGTGAAGGCAGGTCTATTTTACGGCAATTATAAAGCAGGCTTATAAATAATACTGCCAGTAATAGTTTTACACTACTCTTTCTTTTTGGTATTGTTAATTGCATAACGACTCATTTTAAGGATGATAAAATGAATGATGAAGTGGGGATGCGAAATCGTTAGTATTGTATCGTAGTGGAAAGGATTGAAAAAAATGCTGGTTAACCTGCGGCTGGTTTAAAGGTAACTTATATAATTCTATAAGGGTAATATAAACGGCCAAATCTGTCAAATGCTGACGATTGTCATTGTCTGGCGCCAGTGCATTGTATTTTTGTAAGAATAAAGCCTTCAAACCGATAAGATCTGAAGGCTTTTGTTGTGAGTGACAGGTATTTTACCCTTGCGCTACACCATTGAATATCTCCTTATGTACGGAGTCGATCAATTGTTGGTTGAACCAATGCGGGTATAAAACGCCAGGTTTTGTTATTGAATCCAATTGCTGAATTTGTGCCGCGCTCAATTTTACCTTAATGGCATTCAGGTTATCGTCTAACTGATGCATTTTGCTGGCGCCTATGATAACGCTTGAAATCACTTGTTTGGTGAGCAGCCAGGCTAATGCTATTTGTGCCACGGAGGCCTGGTGTTCTGCAGCAATTTCCTTTAACAGATCCACTACTTTAAAACCCTGCTCCTTATCAAAAGGTAACAGATCGAAACCTGACAACCGGTTATTCGGATCTTTTAAATTTTCGCGGGTGTATTTTCCACTCAGAAAACCGCCTGCCAAGGGTCCCCAGATCGTCATGCCAATACCAGCGTGTTGCATAAACGGTACCACATCATATTCCACATCGCGTCCAACCAGGGTATAGTTCATCTGACCATTACAGAAGGTCGCCCACCCGTTATCTTTCTGCAGCTGATAAGCCAGTGCGGCTTTCCATGCTGACCAGTTTGAGTAACCGACATAGCGTACTTTGCCAGCTTCAACCAGGCTGTTGAGTGCGCCCAGGGTTTCTTCCAACGGGGTAAACGGATCTTCTTTGTGAAGAAGGTACAGGTCTATATAATCCGTGTTCAGTCGTTTCAGACTTTGTTCACAGGAAAACAGGATATGTTTTTTTGATAGTCCGGCCTGGGTTACCGGGTTTCCTGTTCTAAAGCCTACTTTGGTAGTAATGATAACATTTTGCCGGTGCGGGGCCAGCAATTTCCCTAACATGCTCTCTGATTGTCCATTTGCATAGCCATCGGCGGTATCGAAAAAATTAATCCCTGCTTCCAGTGATCTGTTGACCATTTCCTGCGCCAATTGCTGGTCAACTTTGTAAATAGATTTAATGGAAGCATCGTCACCGAAGGTCATGGCGCCAAAAGCAAGTTTGGATACGATAAGGCCGGTATTACCGAGTGTAGTGTATTGCATAATTTTTATTTGTGAATTATCGTCAGTTACGCGGCAAAAATAAGTACGTTTACGTATATCCATCGGTTTTATCCCAGATTATCCCGCCTGAAATCTCACTATACACCCCCTGTTCTCTACAAGCAGGGGGTATTTTTATGCCATTTACAGAACTCTTTTCATTGGCCATTTTAAAACCAGTTAAGTAATTATACAATCCAGTTTTCATGAATAAAATGTTTTGTGTGTTAGTATCATTGCTGTTTGGGTGTACCATCATCTTTGCTGAAGATGAACCCAAAAATGTATTACAGGCCTATACGGCGCCTGCCGGGGTTGCATTGAATACCGATTATACAGTAAAGGTGCGGCTGAGTGGAAAAGCCTGGCAAACGCTACCGGTATATCTGGTGAAAGTTGATGAAGTTAAAAATGGAGATCACCATACCGAAAATGCTTCCATGGCCTATTTTGACTTCGATGGCGAAGTGGAGGTGTCGGTAACCTGGCACAAGGGCGCTGTTAAAACCGCAAGGGTGCGTCCCCTTTCCTATAACATTGCGCATAGAATGGAGGGAGAGACCATACACTTCAAATTGACTAAACCGGCGAATCTTTCAGTAGAGGTTAATAATGATCTTTTTCACAACCTGCATCTGTTTGCCAACCCGGTACAAAAAATGGCGCTGAATAAAAATGACACCAACCTTATATACTTTGGTCCCGGTGTGCATGAAATTCCAGGCCAGGTGGTAGCTATACCATCAGGAAAGACGGTGTTTGTTGCAGGCGGGGCCGTGTTAAAAGGGCAATTATTGGTGGAAAATGCCAGCCATGTGCGGATCCTTGGCAGCGGCATGGTGGATCAATCAATTAAGATGGGCATTCGCATTGCCAATTCAAAAAATGTGCAGGTGGAAGGATTGTTTGCCACTCAATGTTTCACGGGCGGTTCAGACAGCGTGACCATCCGCAACGTAAAGGTGTTTAGTTATTATGGCTGGGGCGATGGTATGAATGTGATCAGCAGCCGGAATGTAAAAATAGACCGCGTTTTTAACCGTAATTCCGACGATTGTACCACTGTTTATGGAACCCGGCTCGGATTCACCGGTGGATGCAGCAATATTTTGATGGAGAATTCTACTTTATGGGCCGATGTAGGCCACCCGATCCTGATCGGTACGCATGGCAATACGCCTCATCCCGATACGCTGGAGAACATTAGTTATCAAAACATCGATATTCTGGACCAAAAAGAGCAACAACTCGATTACCAGGGTTGTATGAGCATCAACGCCGGTGACAACAACCTGGTGCGGCAGGTTCGTTTTGATAATGTGCGGGTGGAGGATTTCAGACAGGGGCAATTATTGAATATCCGCGTATTTTATAACCGGAAGTATTGCACATCGCCGGGCCGGGCGATCGAAGATGTATTGTTCAAAAATGTTTCCTACCAGGGATCGAAAGCAGAAATTTCCATTATTGCGGGCTATGATGAAGAGCGGAAAGTGAAAAACATCCGCTTTGAGAATTTAGTGATCAACGGAGTAAAGATCACAGACGATATGAAAAACAAGCCAAAATGGTTCAAGACTGCAGATATGGCGGGCATCTTTCTGGGCGAGCATGTTGAAGGCGTTGTTTTTGAATAAGCGTTAATTTTACGACTATACCCCCTCTTTTATGAGAATACCCTCCCTGTTGTGTACCTTTATAATGTGTAGATTGCTGATGCAGGACACCGGTTTTAGGGGGTGAAACTCGTAAAATCCGGATCCTGGTTCGAGCTTTAAACGATTGCCATGCTAACGCGTCTTATTCTTTCCCGCCTGTTGCTTTGTTTTTGTATGCTTACTGTTTTGTACAACAGTATGGCCAATGATGGTCATAACCGTACTATCACCTATCTGGGAATAGAGCAGGGACTTTCCAACAATTCAGTGCGTTGCGTTTTTCAGGATCATAAGGGATTTATGTGGTTTGGCACGTACGATGGGTTAAACCGGTACGATGGCAACAGCTTCAAGGTTTACCGGAATAATTTTTCAGATTCCAGCTCGCTGGTCAATAACTGGGTGTTGACTATCAATGAAGATGAGCAACAACGCTTGTGGGTAGGCACGCGGCAGGGCCTGAATATTTATAACGCCGTGTCGGAGAAATTCAGCATGCTGCGTTACCAGGTGGGTAATTCCGGGGTATTAAAAACGATCCGTTCAGTAATCAGGGATATTAAACGGAATAGCCAGGGAGATATGTTGGTTGCAACTGCGGAAATTGGATTGTTGTTTATCGGCAATGGCCAGCAGGTGGCCCGGCAGATCCCTTTAATGGTAGATGGTAAACCGGTTTACAACTATGATGCTTCCATGATCGATCTGTCTGCTAATGGCGACGGGTGGTTTTTCGCCCTGGGAAAAGGGTTGTGCAAATTTGATAGCCGTTCCCGGCAGGCGAAATTGGTGAACAGGGAGTTCTCCTCGGCCTCCTGTATAAAAGGGAACAATGATTTTTTATGGATCGGGACATCCAATGGTCTTTTTAAGTACCATATACCCAGCAACCAATACCGGGATTCGTTTACTGAAGCAAATGGCAAATTAACCTACAATAAGGTGTCGAACCTGTTTCTGGAAAACAACGGCGAGCTTTGGATCGCTATCAATGGGGGCGGCATCAATATACTGAATACAGAAACAGGAGCCGTCACCGAATACATCCGGTCAGGTAGCAACAATACTTCGCTCACCAGTGAATCGGCAGACGCTATTTATGAGGATGCCGGCGGGCGCAAATGGATAGGTACTTTGCGTGGTGGCATCAATATCATTGACCCCAAAAAAAATCGTTTCCAAGGTATAACGCACGACCCGTTAAACCCCAATAGCCTTGTCAATAATTTTGTGTTTGCACTCTGCGAAGAAACAAATGGAGAGATCTGGATTGGGACCGATGGCGGTGGTATCAGCCGCTGGGACCGGAAGGCCAATCGCTTCCTCAACTTCGTTCACCATCCGGGCCAGCCGGGTTCATTAAGCGACAATTTTGTTACCAATATAAAATGCGACGATGATCAGAATATCTGGGTCGCCACTTATTGGGCCGGTTTGAACCGGTTCAACAAAAGGAGCAATAACTTTAAGCATTACGCGCTTTATAATACTAGTACCAACCAGGAAAATAAAACGGTTTATCTGCTGTATAAAGATAAGCTGAACAATATCTGGGCCGGCACCATTAGCGGCAATGGACTTTTTAAGTATAACAGACAAACGGATGCATTTGAATTGTTCGACAACACGCTTACCGATCTTTTCACCATGCAGGAAGATATGGCCGGTGAAATGTGGGCAGGCAGTTTAAAAGTGTTGATCAGGATTGACCGCCAAACCAAAAAGCACCATTCCTATCTGCTGGGTAATCCTGTTCGCGCCATCCATGAGGACCGGAACGGGAAATTCTGGATAGGCACGGAAGGGGGAGGATTGATCCTGTTTGACCGCGAAAAAGGTAAAGTGCTTGAGCGATATACTACCAACGAGGGTTTGAGTAATAACGCGGTGCTGAATATACTGGAAGATAACACTGGCAATTTATGGATCAGTACTTTCAACGGACTTTCCAGGTTCAATACCCAAACACGCACGTTCACCAATTATTACATAGGAGATGGATTGCAGGGTAATCAATTCAATTATAACGCAGCGCTTACCCTTCGATCTGGTGAAATGATGTTTGGCGGTATCAAGGGACTGGATATTTTTCATCCCGAAGCCATTAAGGCGTCCGACGAAAAGCTGAATCTTCTTTTTACCGGTCTTACGATCAATAATTTGCCGATCGGTCAGCGACTGGATTATATTAAGCGTTTGCAAAACGACGAGATAAAGGTGATTGAAGTGCCCTACCGGGATGCGGTATTTGCATTTGAGTTTACGGCACTGGATTATTCTTCCCCCAATAAGATCTCCTATTCGTATTATATGGATGGTTGGGATAAGGGTTGGAACAAAGCGGGCAATACACGAGGCGCCACCTATACGCATCTGGGCAGTGGCACTTACAAATTCAGGGTTAAAAGTACGGATACCGAAGGCCGTTGGCTTGACAGGGAGATCCGCCTGGAGATCATCGTGCTGCCACCTTGGTATGCTTCGTGGTGGGCATATTGTATTTATTTAAGTGTGGCTTGCGGTATTATTGTGATGTATGTAAAGTATAAGCAACGCCAGCGTACACTGCAATATGAAGTGGCGCTTGCAAAGATGAACTCGGAAAAAGAGCGCGAACTGAATGAAAAGAAGTTATCCTTCTTCACTAATGTATCGCATGAGTTCCGTACGCCGCTGACATTGATCATCAATCCCATCAAAGATATGATGGCGAAAAAAGAGGTCAATGAAGACAATCGCTTTGAATTGAATACGGTATATAGGAACGCTAAAAGACTGCTGCGATTATTAGATCAATTGCTGCTGTTTCGAAAAGCAGACAGTGAGCTTGACCGGATAAAACCCACGGAGTTGAATTTTTCCGAATTATGCCGGGACGTATTCCTCTCGTTTATGCAACAAGCCAGGCTGGCCAACATCGAGTACCTGTTTTTTTGCGATAAGGAAGACCTGCGCATATATGGTGACCGGGAGAAACTGGAGATCATTCTTTTCAATCTGCTCTCTAATGCACTTAAGTATACACCGCCGGATGGTAAAGTAACATTTCGATTGCAGGAATTTGATAAAATGCTGGAAGTTGTTATTGAAGATACCGGCGTAGGGATCCCTGCCGGAACGGCTGCACAGTTGTTTGAAAAATTTTACCGGCCTCAGGGCACAGCAACGAACATGAAACCAGGATTTGGTATTGGGCTTTACCTGGTAAAACAATTCACCACACAACATGGCGGACAGGTAAGCTATGAAAGCGCTGAAGGAAAGGGCGCTATTTTCAAAGTGTTGTTGCCGAAGGGAACAGACCGTATTTCGGGTGAACCTGCTATTCAACTGGCGCCGCAGGAAACCGGATTCCTGGAAGAGATGACGGACGATGTGGTGGAAGAAACGAAGGCTGCCCAGGAAGAAGGGGCCGTTCAGCCAATGATCGATGAAAGACAGAGTATGCTGGTTGTGGATGATGACCCGCAGATCAGGAACTATGTCGCGGCCATGTTCCAGTCATCATTTCATGTAGAAGAAGCCGGCGATGGAAAAGAAGCGTTGGAAAAAGCGGAGGTATCGATCCCGGATATTATTATCAGTGATATCAAAATGCAGGGACAATCGGGCATCGATCTTTGCAGAAGTATTAAGGAAAATCCTACCCTCAATCACATTCCTGTAATTCTATTAACAGGTACGTCATCAGAAGAAAGCAAGCTGGAGAGTGCCGAAGTGGGGGCAGATGACTATATTACAAAACCGTTTGAAAAAGAATTGCTGGTTGCCAGAGTACAGGGCGTGTTGCAAACCAGGGATAACCTGCGCAAATATTTTCTCAATGCCATTACACATCGCCAAAACGACTTCAAGGTTTCTGGTCAATATAAACAGTTTCTGGAAAAGTGTATTGGTGTAGTGGAGCAAAACCTGGAAAATGATGACTTTACTATACAAACACTGGCTAAGGAAATGGGCATGAGCCATTCCTCCGTATATAAGAAAATAAAAACGATTTCCGGTGAATCGCTGCGCGGCTTTGTTCGCTTTATCCGGCTTCGGAAAGCAGCAGAGTTAATGATAAACACCAATCTGAATGTAAGTGAGATCGGGTTCCAGGTTGGGATCAATGATGTAAAGTATTTCCGGGTGCAATTCAATAAGGTTTTTAAAATGAATCCTTCTGAATATATAAGGCGCTATCGAAAACCATTCGAGGATAAATACAACATGGATAAAATAGAAAAGAAGAAATAAAAAACTAAAACATTTTCACGGTACACACCTCCTTATTTACGTATTCACCCCTGTTGCACTATAAATTGGAAGGGTAGTTTTGTGATGACTGCCACATATGGGGGGATAATATTGTTACACCCCCTGTAAAATAACTAACACTTCATTAATAATTGCTTTATGAGAATCCTTAAACGATTGCATCGACAACGCTACCGGTCATGCTGGCTGCTGTTTATCTTCTTTTTCCTTCATCAGTTCACCGCTCTGGCGCAAACCCGTACCGTATCGGGCACGGTGGTTGACGCCCATGGACAACCCGTTGCGGGCGCCACGGTGAGCGTAATTGGTTCCACTGCAGCCACCGCTACGGATGTTGAAGGTAAGTTCAGTATTCAATTACCGGCCAAAGGCCGCCTGCGTATTTCAGGTGTTGGTTTTATTGAGGCCAACATTCAGCCTGAGGGCAATGCCATACTGGCCATTAAACTGGAGAAAGCAAACGTACAGCTCGATGATGTAATAGTTGTTGGCTATGGTGTTAAAAAGAAAGCCACGCTTACCGGCTCTATTGTGCGGGTAGGCGAGGAAGTGTTTAAAGACCGGCCTGTACCCAATGTAGTGAATGCTTTACAGGGACAAATTCCCGGTCTGCAGATCACGCGAACTTCACCCCGGCCGGGTAATGAGAACCTGGTGATCACTATGCGCGGCGCTGCTTCTGTTAGTAATGTAGAACCATTAATCATTGTAGATGGCGTTCCGCTGATAGGTACATGGGAGTTCAGCCAGATAAACCCCAACGATATTGAAAGTATTACTGCATTAAAAGATGCATCGGCTGCTATATACGGCGCGCGTGCACAGGGAGGCGTATTGCTGGTGACCACCAAACGTGGCCGTGGCAGTAAAACACAGGTAAGTGTATCTTCCAACTTCAGCCGCAATACCATCGGCATAAAAGTGCCCTGGGCAACGATGCCCCAGTGGGCCAGTTTATATCTTCAAACCTCTACTGCAGATAAAAGAGATCTGAACGGCAACCCGGTTGAATGGTTTCCCCAATGGACAAAGGACAACCTGATAAAGATGGCGGCTGATTCCTCTTTCGACTACACCGATCCTTCGGGCGTAGTGCGCCATTTTCAAAACAACAACTGGCTCGATGAATTGTACGGCCCCTCCTGGTCGAACCAGCAGAACGTGGCATTGCGAGGATCCAGCGGTAAAACCGCCTACATGTTATCAGTTGGTTATTCTGATAACAAGTCATTGTTGAAGACGGCCTATGATGGAGAGAAAAAATATACCACCCGCTTTAACTATGATTACAATATCTCCAGCCGGGTAAAACTGGAAACCGGCGTGTCGTTCGACAGCCGCCTGGTGCAAAGTCCCCGTAACGGTATTGGTAATGGTTACTTTGATGCACCCATATTCGCCACGTACAATAAGCAGGGGCAGTATTATGATGATTATGGCTTCCGCAACCCTGTGGCCGCTACCAAATCGGGCGGCACCTCCAAAAACCGGGAAGGTATTGTGCGTTTGAACGGCAAGCTGACAGCAGAGATCATTAATGGGTTGAAATTGACGGGAACAGCAGCTGTAGTTAAACGTGATGGCTGGAAGACCGAATACAACCAAACGTATAACCTCTATAACTGGTTGGGCACAAAAATCAACTCGGTGCAATTTGCACCGCCTAACAACCCGGCCCTTACCGAAACGATCGGCAATACTAATTATCAAACGTATGGGACCCAGCTGGATTACACAAAGACCATTGCCGGTGATCATGACATTGCTGTAATGGTGGGCAATACAGCTGAACTGTATAAAACCAAGGGGGTGAGCGCAACGCGTAACCAGCTTCAGTATGATGGATTGTATGATCTCAATACCGCTATCTCACCAGCCTCTGTCTCTTATAACTCGCTGAATTCAGGCGGTTCTTCCCAATGGGGGTTGATCTCTTATTTTACGCGGGTAAACTATGCTTATAAGAGCAAATACCTTCTGGAGTTCCTTGGCCGACGTGATGGTTCTTCCCGCTTTGATGCTGGTAACAGGTGGTCTGACTTCTACGGCGTATCGGGTGGCTGGCGTATTTCGCAGGAATCTTTTATGAAAAAATTTGACTGGATAAATGAGTTGAAATTAAAAGGCAGCTATGGCGAAACAGGCGGACAGGCCAGCCTTGGCAACTACGATTATCTTGCATTGATCGGAGCAGGTACTGCTTTAATGGGAACTCCGGCTGCTATGCAGCCCTCCAGCTATCTGTCGGCAATTACCTCTAACCTACGTACCTGGGAAAGAATGGTCAACAAAAATATTGCTGTTGAATTTGGTGTGTTGGAAAACAAACTGACGGGTACCATGGAAGTGTTTGAAAAAAAGAATGTGGGCATGCTGGTAGGCCTTATCTACCCCAGTACGTTGGGCGGTAAGGCGCCTACTACCAACAGTGGAACACTGCGTACCCAGGGATGGGAGCTGACGATGAATTGGAGAGACAAGGTGGGTAAGGTGCAGTATAATGTTGGCTTCAACATTGCCAACGCCAGAAATACCGTTATCTCCTATGCGGGCGCTAATACCTGGGGTGAAGGCAAATGGACCAATCCGCGGGAAGGATTTCCGCTCAACAGCATTTATGTATATCAGACTGATGGCTATTTTCAAACACAGCAGGAAGCCAATGACTACTTTACAAAATACGGATCAACCGGTAAGGTGGCCGGCTACAATGGCACTTCCTCTGGTGGTACCAATACCTTACGTCCCGGCGACCTGAAAGTAGTGGACCGCGATGGTGATGGCGCGATCACTGCAACCGGTACGGGCCTGAAAGGCAGCGGCGATCTGTATTTCTATGGAGATGCCGATCCGCATTACAGCTTTGGCGTTAACCTCGGTGCACAATGGAAAGGGTTTGATCTCAGTGCATTTATCCAGGGGGTAATGAAGTGGAATATACTTCGTGGCGGCAATGCCCGCGCGCCTTTCTTCCGCAACTACCTGAATGTAAATACTACCTATATCGGAAAGACCTGGACGGCCGACAATCCGGCTGCAGCGTATCCCCGCCTGAGCTTTGACAGTAATATCAACAACTGGAACTGGGTTTCCAACGATGTAAATGTGCAAAGCCTGCGCTATGCAAGGTTGAAGTCGCTGGTGTTAGGTTATTCGCTGCCAAAGACAATTGCCAACCGCATCAGGGCAGAGAACATTCGCTTTTTCTTTGCCGGCAACGACCTGTTTGAGCTTACATCTGTGCGCGATGGTTTCGATCCCGAAAGAGGCGAGAGCGCGGATAACAGTTATCCATTCTTCAGAACCTGGTCTTTTGGTTTAAACCTTACTTTTTAATTACATAACCTGAATTACTATATGCAAAAGGTTAAAAAAATATTGGCAGCATTAGGTATCGGCGGCGTGCTGTGCCTGGCTGCCTGTGAAAAAACATTTCTCGATCTTCAACCACTGGATCAGCCAACCGAGGCCGTTTATTTTGCCAACCCTGATCAGTTCAAAGCGGCTGCCAATGATTTCTATAATAAGATGATCGGCTTCAGACCCGTGGGAAGCGACTCTAAAAACAGTTCCCTTAACAGTAATATTTATGAATGGATGGACTGGGGCAGTGATCTGCTGAGCGCAGGTTATGGCTGGCCATCCACCCTCAATCCCGGCGATAAGAACTGGGTCAATGAGTATGCCTATATCCGGGCCAATAACATTCTTATTAACAAAGGAAATGGGTATAAGGGCGATTACAGTGGCATTAAACAGTATGTAGCTGCCGCGTATTTCTTTCGCGCCTGGCACCATTTCTTTTTACTAAAGCGGTTTGGTGGCGTACCTATCGATACCGTGGTGGCCGATGTGAACAGTCCAATATTACAAGCGCCCCGCAATAGCCGTTATGAAGTGATGCAACAGGTATTGTCAGACCTTGATGTGGCCATAGCAGGATTGCCACTGGAAGGCAGTATAGCAGCCGCTGATAAAGGCCAGGTAAGCCAGCAGGCTGCCAGGGCATTTAAAGCAAGGGTATTATTGTATGAAGGTACTTATGAAAAGTATGTAGGGAAAACGACCGATGGCGATGGAGCTTCATCGGGCGCCGGCAGCAATGGCTATGATCCTGGTAATGTCAATAAATATCTTACCGAAGCAGCCACCCTGGCTTCACAGGTAATGACTTATAACGATTATTCCCTGTTTACAGGTGAGGATTCATTGAGCTACCGCTATCTGTTCATTCTTGAAGATGCGCAATCAAATCCCAAAGGGCTCACTAAAGCCGCCAATAAGGAATTTATCCTTTCCAGCAAATATGATTATACCCTGTTGCAGGGGAACGCGAATCTTACGCATACTGGAGGTGGTGGTGTTTCCCGGAAGCTAATGGATATGTTCCTTTGTAAGGACGGATTACCTTTTTCTGTTTCTCCCCTGAATAAGGGCTATGCTTCCATGACGGATGAATTTGAGAACCGGGAATCGCGGATGACTTGTATTACAGGTAAACCCAAACAAAAGTACTGGGGATTCAGTACTGCCTTTGGCGCCAATTATACACTGGCAAATTATTTCACCACCTTCAACTGGCCCTCCTATATTACTGTAAACTATCCCGACCTTACAACAGGCGGAAGTGGTTATGGCAGCAGAAAGTGGAGCAGTGAGCAAATTAACCGTAATGATTACCAGGAGTCTTATGATTACCCGCAAATTCGCCTGGCTGAAGTGTATCTTATTTATGCGGAAGCCAAATGTGAATTGGGCAACGGTACTATTTCCTATGCCGATCTTAATATTTCGATCAACAAGATCAGGGCGCGCGCTGGTACGGCGCCGCTTACCAATGAATTGATAGCTCCTTATCCAAGTTTGACCATGCTGGGTGAGATCCGCCGGGAGCGCACATTGGAACTGCTGGGTGAAAATACCCGCTTCACTGACCTGATGCGTTGGGGCATTGCAGAGCAGGAACTGAACCAGGTACCCAAAGGCATGATCGTTCAATACAATGGTCAGCCTACGGAGATCGCTACATTCACCAATCCCTATACGAACAAACCGGCTTACAAACCAGCGTCGTATCCATATGGTGTGGACCAGGCTACCGGCGCGCTTATTTTGGGACTGCCACCGGTAGTACCAATGACCAGGAAAAATTACCTCACGTCAATACCTACGGACCAGATCATCCTGAACAAGCAGCTTTTGCAGAATCCTGGATACTAGGTATCATCAGAGGATGTAAATTTAATAACCCGCCGAAAGTTGTTTCGGCGGGTTTATTTTTTTGCCCTGCTATTTCTTAGCCCACAGCGGTTTCTTTTTTATTACTGTGTTATAAATGGGACAACCGGGGGCGTGGGCGCCAGGCAGATAGCCAGTACTCATTAAAAATTCATTTACTATTTCGCCGCCGGTGAATTTGAATGTTTTTTTAAACAGCTTTACCCATTCTTCTTTTGTTTTTGGATGGTGCTGTTCGAGCCAATTCTCGAATGAACCAAATTCTTTCTGGAGCGCCAGAATGGCTTTGGCATTTTCTATAGCGGCATTTATTTTTAGTTTATTGCGAATAATACCTGCATCGTTCATCAGTCGTTCCCTGTCAGACTCCTTGTATGCCGCCACCTTTTTTATATTGAAATTGCTATACGCTTTACGGAAGGTTGCTTCTTTTTTCAGGATGGTTTCCCAGCTTAAACCGGCCTGGTTGATCTCCATGATCAAACGACCAAACAATTCATTGTCGTCGTGAATAGGAAATCCATAGTGGTTGTCATGATAATTCTTATGAAGGCTGCGCCTGGGTTCTTCCATGGAAGGGATTACGCTGCAATATGACATGTAGGTAGATTATTAATGCCTAAAGGTATTAATAATGGCAAAAAAATAGACTATCCGGGTGGGAATAGTCTATGTAAACAAAGAAACCGCCGTGAAATTTATATTTAGTTCTTTCTTCCAATGCTGTAAAAATATAACATCGAAAGGTTAGCTGTTGGTAAATTTGATAAGTGTGTTATTTTGGGCTAAAACCGTGCATTTTTGCCAATAACTGTGCTGCGGACCTTTGATTTTCTTATTTTGCCCCTCCGGCTTTTTATCGCAATTTTGCACCCGAATGTTGCAGATAGGTAATATACAACTCCCTGATTTTCCGTTGTTACTCGCCCCTATGGAAGATGTGAGCGACCCACCGTTCCGCGTGGTTTGTAAAGCAACCGGGGCCGACCTGGTGTTTACTGAATTTATTTCCAGCGAAGGTTTGATCCGCGATGCCATCCGTTGCCGCCGCAAGCTGGATATTTTTGATGAGGAACGGCCTACGGGTATTCAACTGTTTGGGGGCGATGAGGAACGGCTGGCCATGGCCGCAAAGATTGTGGATGTTACGCAGCCCGAATTGCTGGACATTAATTTTGGCTGCCCGGTAAAAGGGATCGTTGCCCAGGGCGCCGGCGCCGGTGTTTTGCGGGATGTTGACCTGATGGTGCGACTGACTGAAGCCTGCGTAAAATCAACCAATCTGCCGGTCACGGTGAAAACCCGTCTGGGTTGGGACGATGCGTCCAAAAATATAGAAGAGGTGGCGGAACGCCTGCAGGATGTGGGCATTAAAGCCCTCACCATTCATGGCCGTACCCGTTGCCAGTTATACAAAGGCGAGGCTGACTGGAGCCTTATTGCCAAAGTAAAGAACAATCCACGGATACATATTCCCGTTTTTGGGAATGGAGATATTAATAGTCCGCAAAAAGCGCTTGAATACAAGAACCGTTATGGGGTTGATGGTATTATGATCGGTCGTTCGGTTATCGGTTATCCCTGGCTGTTCCGGGAGATCCGGCATTACCTGCAAACGGGTGAATTATTACCTGCCCCTACAGTAGTTGAGCGCGTTGACGTTTGTAAACATCAATTGCGTAAATCGCTGCAATGGAAGGGGGCCATAGCCGGCGTGTATTCCATGCGCGGTCATTACCTGAGATACCTCAAAGGTTTGCCTGGCGTTAAAGAATTCCGTACACAGTTAATGACGCTTACAGAACCTGAAGCCATCATGGCCGTGCTGGATGACATTCTATTACGTTATGAGGGGTATACCATGGAAAGAACACCTATTGAAATGGTGAACTATCATGAGAATTGTCCACTATAACAAACTATCCTTCCATATTAATATTAACCCGTAACGCCTTTAACCCGCTTACGCCCTGTAATTCTTCCAGCTCCAGGAATTCTATACCTGGCTGCAACAATCTTTTATTTTGCAGGAACAGGATGTATTCCTGGTATTCTTCGGCTTCTTTGGGGTTACTGTATACCATAGCTATCTTTCCCGGTTGTGTTAGTCTTTCCTGGGTACCGCGAATATGCACTTTGTCAAGCCGTTTCTTCATGATCTCATAACGAATGTTATAAGAGCCTTCCACATCAAACCGCCGTTCGTCGCGGCGGAAGCTGATGCTCATGGGCTGGCTGTGTATCAATATCAATTGCGTTGTTTGCAGTGGAACAGGCAGGGTTGGTTGCATGGCATGGATCATCTGCGCAATTTCTGCCATGGTTGTTAATTGAAATAGCTGGATGTTCTTCAGGAATAACATATTGAACGGATGGTGCGGGGCGATGGACTGCCCGATGTAGATCGTATATTCAACGCCGTCTGTCCGGTATCTTTCAAAATAATGCGGGTACGACTGCTGCATGATGGCTTCCTGCTGTTGAAAGGTTTGTAATACCGCATTGTTGATGGTGCTGAGGGAGAACTCATAATCGTTCCGGTTGCGATATAAAAAGCCACTGAAATCATTCACCTGGTTGAAGTAGTTATTGATGATCTCCTGCGTAGGTGGATGGCTGTTTTTCAGGTGTTTCAACACGGTATGCACTTCATTATTAAAGAACTCGGTAATGCGCACTTCATCTTCTGCTGTTACCCCGCGCGTGATGGCTTGCCGGTAATTGAAATTCTTGAACTTTAATCCTTCCAGTAAAGGCAATGGGAACCGGGCCTGCAACAGGTCAAATGTTTCGTCAACCAGGCTGATATGTTCCATCAGGTCTTTTTGCATGGCCCGGCTGCGCTCAACGGAGGAGTTACGAATATCGATGGCGCCATATAACGGGTAAACGTCGTCGAAAACCACGTTACCCGATACCGGCGCTTCTTTGTATTGTTCTTTGTGCATATACTCCCAGGCCACTTCTGCAAATTTCCATTCCACCGCAGGTTGCAGAGCGGTGAACTTTTCCTTGATGATCTTTTCAATGCGATAGGTAAAGGTATCCCTGTTCTTCAGCAAGGCCAGTGATAACAAGGGCATGGCCTTCTCTACGCGGTTCATTACTTCCTGGGTTAACTGGTTGGGGATAGGCGATGCCAGTTCCAGTATACCCAGCAAGCCGTCGTTATTTTGAATGGGATAAATGATATAACTTCTTATGCCTGCATCCAGTAGTATCCTGGTGAAGGGTGCCACTTCCACCACTTTTTCATCAAGAATGGAAAGGGGCATCGGTTCGGGATGTTCGCTGAAAAATCCTACACACATCTGGTAAATGGCCAGGCTGTCAGCATCTGTAGATTTCCAGTTCTTGCCCAATATGCCATGTTGGGTGCAGGTTTCATCGAGCACAAAACGGTTATTGAGTTGCAGGAAAGGGGTTAACCCAACTTCCACTTCGTTGAAACCAACCAACGCCTGAATGTTCTTCTTGAGATCATTGATGATGCCGGTATCGCAGGCCTCCTGCCGCAACAGCACGCGCTTGATAGCATCCAGCGATTCCTGTATGGTGAAATCTTCTGCGATCCACACGCCGAAGCCTTCCACTTCGAACAGGTCGAGCGGCATTTTTTCCAGTTGCCTGTCCAGGTCCAATATGCGCAGTGAATTTAAACACACGGCGCAATCCTGTATTTGTGGTAACCGGCCTTTGGGAATGATATCGATAAACCGCCGGTCGTAGCGCAGTTTGTAATATCGTTTCATGCCGGTGATCTTATCTTCTACAGGATATATGAGGTGCGGGTCTTCGTTCAGTTTTATATGGTAAAACTTTTCCAGGATGTGTTCATAAATGAGCGCACACTGTGCCTGTTTCAGATATTCTTCCGTGGCATCATCAGGCAATAGAAAATGTTCTTCTGTTTCATCGACAAACAATTTTCTGAACGGGGTTGAATAATTGAAGATGGAAAACTCGTAAGGCACACCCATGGTGAACATGTTTTTTTCCTGTTCGCTAACCACAGGAAAAAGCGTAGTGCCCAACATGTCGAGCAGGTCCTGGTTCTCATCCAAAATATGTGAATCAGTGATCGGCTGCAACAAAGCAGGGTTCTCTTCAA
Source organism: Niastella sp. (assembly GCF_045805085.1). NCBI lineage: Bacteria > Pseudomonadati > Bacteroidota > Chitinophagia > Chitinophagales > Chitinophagaceae > Niastella > Niastella sp. The sequence continues at coordinate 23,920 of NZ_JBJMLX010000414.1, read as the reverse complement.
ATCTTTCTATGAGGTAATTGTATATTCTCGAACGTGTATTGGAACCGTCCTGTAATTTTTCTTTTAAATAATTTACAAACGGGCGGAAGGAGATCTTGCTATCGATAGACAGGCTGTTATCATCACGTTCTCTATTCGCTGCAAGGATGTTCACTTTGTTAACAGAGCCTATGGCAGGAGCAATCGTTTCCGGCATAATGGAAAGTGTTTTAGCAGTGAGTAAAATTATTGGCTATTTATAAAGTTACTAATTAACCACTGCTGAAATACTGACCGCCGTCACTGTTTTGCTCTGATGTACCTCTATACAACTCTGCCCATGAATGGATCGGTTTTGGTGGGTTTGCCAGTTTCCACCCTGCCGGCGTACCTACGCTCAAAAAACTGATTGCCTTTTACTTTTATGGAAAAGTCGTACCAGCCAAAGCTTTTATCTGTTTTGATGATAGTGATTAACCTGAGTATTTTAGGGCCGCCCGGAACGGTAATGGTTTTAACTGGCGCTTTATACGCATTGTCAATAATTTCTAATTCAACAGGTGTGGTATTGCCATTAATAGCAAGTATCTCAAGATCACCCGGTGAGGATCTGACCATACCGCTATATTCTGCACTGATTTCTATGTTGGGATCTTTAGTGGTGCCTTTGAATTCTCTATAAAAGCCATTGGGGCCGTACACCTGTAAATGATAGGTGTTGTTTTCAAAATCACTCAGTTGCCATTTGTCCGCTACCTGCTGGCCAGGCGCCACCGCATAAGCCCGGTTGAACATGGTTTGTTGTTGATATTGGCCTGGTACATAAATATGAAAGGGAGAACCAGCTGATTGTTTATCAAAGAGGCGAATGCCTGCTGCCAGTTTGATCTCTATTGATTTCCTGTCTTCTGAAAATTTACAATCAGCATGTAATTCATAGGGCAGGGCACAGGCATCGCGAATGCCTTTTTCCTGTTGCGGCATCGATGGCGAATTCCAGGGCGCTTTATTGATGGCGGCTATTTCTTCTTCCGTTAACTTTTTATAATTCGAAGGCAGTTGGCGGAACTGTGCTTTGTGAATGCCTTCGATAAATTCATCTCTTTCCAGAAAGGCTGGTAAGGTGATCTTTTCGCCATTATAAGGTCTGAATACAGAAGTGAGGTCGCCACACACCGTACGCCGCCATTTGGAAATATTGGGCTCTTCTATCTTCTTACCGGTCTTGTGTGTTAAGAATGCTTCGAGGAATTGGATAGAAGAAGTATGATCGAACACTTCTGAATTTACCCAGCCGCCGCGGCTCCAGGGCGATGCTATCACCATTGGCACACGGTAACCCAGCCCGATGGAACTTTCACGGGCCTGCTCTTTGATGGATTGCTGGTCGTTATTGGCTACATAATCAACACCGGTGTTTATACCGGCAGAAGTTAGCCCCGTTGACGCTTTATGCGGATGTGGCGCTACGAAGGGCGGTACGTGGTCATAATAGCCATCATTTTCATCATAGGTGAGGATAAAAATGGTTTTCTTCCAAACCTCGGGGTTTTGTGTCAGAATGTCCAGCACTTCACTGATGTACCATACGCCAAACCAGGCAGCTGATGGATGATCGGAAAAGTTCTCAGGCGCCACCAGCCACGATACGGTAGGCAGGCTGCCGTTCTTCACATCTTCCCTGAACTGATGCAGCACATCGCCTTTCGGCGCTTTCATTTGCCGTTCTGTATCGCCGTCTTTATACGTGATATTGGTAAGCTGGTGGTAGTTGGGATCTTTTATATTGGTATCGAAGGCCTTTGTATGCAGGGCTTTTTCCCGGGCACTCAGGAGTTCGAAATTTTCTTTGGTGTATTTTTTTTGATCGGCTTTTATCCCGGTCAGTTGTTTTTTGAGTTCTTCCAGTCTTTTCTTTATTTCCTCAATTTGTGAAGCGGCGGCGCCGGCGGGCAACGATTGTAACTTGCTTTCTGTTTTTTTGATCTCGGCTGCAGTGGCCGCTGCTGCTTTTGGCAAATTGTCAATGTAGGCAGGATGGAACTTTACATTGTATTGCGAAAAGTATTCCAGCGGGTTGTCGCCAAAGTTGGCCAGCCAGCTGTCTTCTTCGCCGGTAAAACCCACTCCTACACTCAATTCATTCTGGTACACTTTCCAGGCTATGCCATTTTCTTCTAATCTTTCGGGAAAGGTATTCCAGTTAACCATCGTATTATAATCAGCATCCTCGTTCCATACACAGGCCTGGGCTTTTTCATCCTGGGAACTCCTGATAGTACCGCTCCAGAAAAACAACCGGTTGGGCGTAGTGCCGGTGAGAGATGAACAAAAGTTCTGGTCACAAACCGTGAAGGCATCGGCGAGGGAATAATAAAACGGAATGTCTTCCCGGGTATGAAAACCCATGGTCAACGGCATGGCCCGGTAATCTTTATTACCTGAATGTTTGGCCTCAAGCCATTTATCGTAATGCCCGTTGTTGCGGGCATCAACCTGGTTGTCCCAGGAGTGGGGGAGGGAACTCATCCAGGTAGCTTTGGTATTGTGAATATCCAGACGGAAAGGAGCGTAGGTTTCTCCTTCTTTATTCGATTGCAACCACACAAGGTTCTTATTGGGCAAACGGATAGCCCGCGGATCGTTAAAGCCCCGTACACCCTGCAGGGAGCCATAGGCATGATCGAACGAGCGGTTCTCCTGCATCAGGAAAACGATGTGCTCGGCATCTTTCCAGGTGCTGCCGGCTTCGGGATCAATAGCCAGTGCTTTTGCAATAGAAGCCGGTAATATTTGCATAAGACCGGCGCCGCCTGTTAGTACGGATGCTTTTTTAAGGAATTCTCTGCGGGTATCCATAGTTTCTGAGATTATTAATACCTGATAAAAATAATGGGAATTGTCATTCCGCCTTTTGAAAGTATGAAAAATTAAACAGATGTTAATAAAGGATGAAGGCTACTCAAAATAATTGCACAGTATTTGCAAAGTATAAGAAGGCAGTCGAATAAAATATTATGAAAACGCTATATAGGACTACCAGGCCTATGTATTCGCATTTTATAACACTGCTCACACTCCACAACCCTCCTCCAACGGCTCTGAGCGAAGTCGAAGAGTCGAAACGTAGTTAACTATAATATAGTCAAGTCCCCACCCGCCGGCCTGATTGCCTGGTAATCCGTTAATTCGTTAACCTATGACCTATGAAGAGGAACTTTACTTTATTGTTATCTGTACTACTCTTGCATCAGCTCGTACATGGCCAGCCTGGTACCTGTCCCGCCAATATTGATTTTGAAGCAGGCTCGCTGCAAAACTGGAATTGTTATATTGGTTCCACCAGTGTTCAAAATAATGATAATGTGATAACGGTGACGCCCTCGCCGCCGATCACCGGCAGGCATACCCTCTATGCAAAAGGAGCTGCTACTGTGGTTGATCCCTATGGGTTATTTCCCGTGAACCCGCCCGATGGCAGCGGGTATGCAGTGCGGTTGGGCAATAATATCAATGGCTCCGAGGCGGAGCGCATCACCTACGAGTTTACAGTTCCCACCAATGCCAATGATGCCACCTTTACTTACCGGTATGCCGTGGTGTTCCAGGACCCTGGTCATAATCCAAATGAACAACCCCGGTTTATTGCCCGTATTCTCGATGTACAAACCAATAGTTATCTTCCCTGTGCTTCCAACGAATATATTGCTACCGCATCGCTGCCGGGATTCCAGAGTTCTCCGGTTGATGCCGCGGTGAAATTTAAATCTTGGTCGTCGGTGTTTATTAACCTGGGCGCTTACGGCGGCAAACGCCTGAAGGTGGAATTTACTACTGCTGATTGCACCAAGGGCGCTCATTGGGGCTATGCTTATGTAGATGTGGGTGAGTGTAATGTTACAGCTTCGGCACATTATGAATGCAATCCCAATATTGCCAGCTTTACCGGACCGGGCGGTTTTCAGGATTATAAATGGTATGATAATAATTTCAGCACCCTGTTGGGCACGGGAGAGAACCTGGTGTTGAACCCTGCCCCCAAGATCAATAATATTAATGTAGTGGTGATTCCCTTTAATGGGTTTGGTTGCAGCGATACGCTGCAGGCATCTATCTATCCCATACTGCCATTGGCCAATGCTGGTCCCGATACAATCATTTGTCCCAACCACCCCATAACAATTGGTACGCCGGCAGTTTCAGGGTTTACTTATGCCTGGTCACCCTCCCTGTTTTTGTCTGATTCATTAACGGCCCAACCGGTGGGCACGCCACCAGGGCCTACTTCTTATGTAGTTACCGTTACCAGTGTTGAAAGCGGCTGCATTGACAAAGATACCATGGACATTACCGTTTTTCAGCCTATTGATGTAACCGTGTCGCCCGATCAAACGATTTGTGAAGGCCAGTCGGTAAACCTGCAGGCGCAGGGGAGCGCCGTGCAATACAACTGGTCGCCGGGGTTGGGTTTGAACCGAACAAATATTTCTAACCCCGTGGCTGCACCGAAAAAAACAACTACCTACCAGGTGATTGGGTTTGATGGGCATCAGTGTTTTACCGATACCGGCTTGATAAAAGTGGTGGTAAACCCCAATCCAAAAGTTGATGTGGGCCCCGATGTAATAAAAGCTACCGGCAGCACGTACACTTTTTCTCCTGTTACCCAGAATGGGCCTATTGTCTTATGGCAATGGACGCCTGCCGATGATCTTAGTTGTGCCGATTGCAATACACCGGTGGTTACCATTAAAAAGAATAAAACTTATCAGGCAAGGGTCACCAATGAATTTGGTTGCGTGGGAACAGATTTTATGAACATAAAACCATTTTGTGAAAGTACCCAGGTGTTTATCCCAAATGCCTTTACGCCCGATGGCGATGGCCTGAATGATGTGCTGATGGTGCGTGGCAAAGGCATTGCTTTGGTGCGTTCATTCCGCATTTTTTCGCGCTGGGGGGAATTGGTTTTTGAAAAGACAAACTTCCAACCTAATGACCCTGCTTTTGGTTGGGATGGAAAAATAAGAGGTGTTACCGGCCCCGCTGAGGTGTATGTGTATATGGCTGATGTGGTTTGCGATAATGATCTTATTAATACTTATAAAGGGAATGTGACGCTTTTGAAATAGCTGAACCAAGAACTAATTTGTATGCGTAGAATTGTACTCCTCTATTTTATTGGCTGTCTTTTTTTATCTGCATTTGTGCAGGGGCAGGACATTCATTTCTCCCAGTTCTATGAGTTTCCTTTGTTGCGCAATCCGGCCCTGGCCGGGATCTTTTCTGGTAATTTCCGGTTTACCGGTGCTTATCGCAATCAATGGCAAAGCGTAACGGTTCCTTACAGAACTATGGCGGTAAGCGGGGAATGTAAAATGCTGCGGGGTTTTTCTACCGGCGATTTTATTACATTGGGTGTTCAGGCTACCAATGATGTGGCGGGTGATTCAAAACTGCAACGCACCCAGGTGTTACCGGTCATTAATTATCACAAACTATTGAATGAAGATAAAACCACTTTTATTTCCCTTGCCTTTATGGGTGGCCCCGTGAGTGAACATTTTGACGTTACCAAATTGCGGTTTGATGATCAATACGTGAATGGCGCCTATAGTATGTCAAACGCTACACGGCAACAATTCAGCAATACGGGTTTTACGTATTGGGATGCATCTGTAGGCGTTAGTTTTAAAACAAGTCTCTCAGAAGATATCAATATGTATTTTGGCGGTGGACTGTTTCATCTTACTGAATCCAGGATCGCTTTTACCGAAGCTTATGATGTACGGCTAAATAGAAAATGGGGCGTGAATGCCGGGCTATCGGCCTGGATGAATAAAATGGATAAGCTCGTTTTTTATGCCGACTATTTTATGCAGGGTGGGAACCGGTTGATACAGGGTGGTGGGTTGTTTACCCATAGTTTTGATGAAACCGGGGAAGAAGGGACCCTGTCGATTGCCTTAGGCGGAGCGCTTCGCTGGAAGGACGCCTTTATTCCTATCATAAAATTATACACCCATCAGTTAGGCATAGGGCTTAGTTATGATGTAAACATCAGCAAACTCACCACTGCTTCCCAGTTCAGGGGTGGTTTTGAATTGTCGTTATCCTACATTGGTTTATGGCAGCGGTTGGCGGAAAGTCTGGAGAAAGTGGAGTGTCCGATTAAAATATGGTGAGATGGCTCACGCACCACTCACAAAAAAATCCCGCCTGCAGGGCGGGACCATTAATAAATAGATCGGTTTATTCAGGGTTATAATAACTTGGTGGAGAACTTCCAAAGTTCTTCGGTATAACCGCTTATTAACACCAACTCTGTAGCGGTGATGGATTTAATATTCCAGATGCGTTGTTGGTTTTCGATGGTTACAATAATGGATTTATTATCGGGACCAAATGCCCATTTGCCACTTTCTGTAACTTTTAAAGATTGTGCTTCATATACGCCGTTGCTTTTAAAATAAGCATAGGCGCCTTTTATTAATTTACTCGCCATTTTTAACTGGGCTTCTGACCGGCCCGGTACTTCACGACGCGTTAAGAACCATTTTTTACTGATCTGGCTCTTGGTAACTGAAACAGTTTTGATATCAGGAAGAGGTGATTCAATATTGTCAGATGGGGTAATGTTTGTTCTGGTCATAATGAAAGAACCCTCACCCAGGGTAAGGATCAATTTGTTCGAGTCCAGGCCTACGATCTGTGATTCGTTTGAATTTCCTTTGTAGGAGGTTATTCTTACTTTGTTGGTGGCTTCGTTCAGGCTCCAGACACCTTCATCAATGTTATTCATCACAAAAGCCTTGTAGTGATTGTTGGCTTTGAAATAAAAGGTCATATTTCCAAAATACTCATTCGCTATTTTTAAAGTCGCAGTATCGTATCTGTGTTTATTGTAAACATCAACATATTTCCATTTACCAACCAGGGAGTCAGTTTTTTGGGCTTGTACGGACAGTGATAAACCAATAGAAAATAGGAATAGGAATCTAAGTCTAGTCATGTTTGTGGTTTGTACGGTAGTTCCTGGCTCGTGTCCATTTCTGGACATATAGCATAACGCATTTAGGGCCGGGTAATTGCACCTTGCAGGGTAAAATTTTGCGGGGGAAGGTAATAACTTTATACCATCAGTGCAAGAGAATTAGAAAACGAACGCGATTTACAGTGGAAGAACAGCCCTGGTATTGATTTTCTGGAATAGGGAACCGCGTGAATAATTTTTTTCTGGGGTTTACACAATAAAATGAAAGCTGTTTATTTATAGGTAATTACTTGATCAACACGGTGGTTCCGCGTTTAAATACCTTTTCACCCGTATCCAGCAAAGTATATCTGAGCAACCATACAAACACCCCGCTTGATTGCATTTGTCCGTTAATGCGGCCATCCCATTTATTCGTCCAGTTGTTGGTGCGGAAAACAATTTGTCCGTACCGGTTATAGATAATAAACTCCAGGTTAATGGCCTTCCAGGCATTCAGTGGATATAAATAGTCGTTATGGCCATCGCCATTTGGGGTAAAAGCATTGGGAACGGTGATGTAGCAACTGTATACCACCTTCATTTGGTTTACAGTGGTATCAAAGCAGTGCAGGTCGTTCTCAATAATGAGCCTGACGGGGTAGAGCTTTGATCGGCCGCTGGTAACCTGGGGGTAGGTTTCAGGCAGGGGATTTTGTAAGGTGCTACTGTTGCCATTTCCGAAATCCCAGTTCCAGGATACGATCTTGCCAACACTGCTGTCAGTAAATGTTGCTTTGTCTTCGGGGCATAACACTTCAGGAAATCCAAATGCAGCTTCCAGGGTGTTATCAAGAAGAACGGTTGCAGAAGAACTGTCTGTGCACACGCCATTCGATACGTTCAGGTTGATTTGTTTGGGGCCAAATACCTTGAAGATGTGAGATGGGTTTTGGGCTGTGCTGCTGCCTTCATTATTAAAATTCCAGTTCCATTGGTTTATATTGTTGGCGCCATTGTGAAAGAAATGAACGGTATCTGCCTTGCAACCTAATTTGAGCTGGTAAGTGAAATCTGCATTTACGGTGTCTGCGGTTGAAAAAGCCCTGGACGCACCAGCAGGTGTTTGCTGACCGCATTCATCGATGATGGTATTGCCATCGGTACCCTGTTGCAGGGTGATCTGATAATTACCTGCCGATTGGATGGGAGCTGAAAGTTGTATAAAGATGGAAGTGGTGACGCCATTTACGCAATAGCCGCTGGCGCCGGTTATTGTAACGGGTGTGGTGCCCGTGATTGAAAAATCGCTGCCATTGGCGTCAATGGAATTACAATTGATGGGCCGGCGAAAAACAAGTTCCAGTTTGTCGGGGGTACAACCAACAGGTTTAATACTATCCAGTGGGGTGGGCTGAACAGGATCAACTATGAATGAAGTGTTATTACCCACCGGCACCGAATTGTTACAGTTATCCAGCACGGTGTTACCGTCCTGGCCACTTTGAACAGTAATGGTATACGTGCCGGGTAGCAATGCATTGCTCATGGTCAGCACCACCGTGTCCATATCAAAACTGTTACTGCAGCCAACAGCGGTAGCAGATACAATGGTGGCGGCGGCCGGCGAAAGCGTAAAATCGCTGGCATCCGCGGCCAGACTGTTACATTTTAATTTTTTGTTCATTGTAAGGGTTACAGTAACACCACCGCAACCGGCCCAGCTCTTTTCTATTTTAGGTTGCAAAGGATCGGTGATGACACCGGTTCCTCCCCCAAAAGATAAGTTGTACCCGCTTTGTGAATCGGTAAAATGGCTAATCAGCAGCAGATAAGTATGTCCCTGCAGTATGGTAGGCATGGTGCTGAATGAATTCTTATGATTGGCTGGGTCGGAAGAGCATTGAATAAAATTCACCCCAGAACTGGAAGCACCGGTTACCCCAAAGGTGCCGGCCCAGTTACCGGTAACGATCAATGACGGATCGGTAAAAACGTCGTCGGCATTATGACCGGTTATATCGTATAACATCCAGTCATAATCGTCGCCCAGATCGTTTGGCGTAACCAAAAAACCTAACGTGCCTGTTTTAAAGCAGGTGAAACGATACCAGAATGGATTTTTATCAGAATAACCGGCACCATCATCACACCCCGGAACTTTAATACTATGGGTTCTGCAAATGGGTACATTTTGTTGTGAAAAGGTGTCAACGCCGCAAACCGGAAAAGCAGAAGAAGGAGACTGGCCCAGGGTAGTGCAGTTCTGCGCCCACAGGCTGTTACACATTAGCAAAACCACAACCAACCCTATAAGTCTCATAAGCATATGGCGATTGACCCAAAAAAATATGGTAACGTTGCAACATAATGAAATATTGAACGCTATCCTGTTAATAAATAGCGATTGTCGTCAGTAATTTACCACAATGGCGGCGCCTTGAAAAAATCGTGTGGAGTTTGCCCTGTAAACGCCCTGAAATCTTTTATAAAGTGTGCCTGATCGTAATATCCTGCCGAATAGGCCGCTTCGGTAAAACTGATCGCATCCGTATAATTTTCGATCAGGTTTTTCAGGCGAATGATAGCTGCAAAATGTTTGGGTGAAGTACCGGTGATCTTTCTGAATCGTTTTTCAAAGGGATCGCGGCTAATGGGTAAACTGGCCAGCAGTTCCTTTACTTTAATATCTCCCTTTGAGCGTTTGATCTTTTGTATGGCTTCGCTCACCAGCGCATCTGATTGCGTTTTTTTCAGTTCAGATAATAAGAACCGTTCTACAATGAGTATACGCTGGTTGTTGTTATCGGCAGCGGCCAGCTCTTCTTCAATAGCGCACACCTTACCCCGTTGAACCAGGTGATCGAGCGACACACTGATGCTGCCCAGTTCATGCATTGGTTCTTTAAAAAATGCAGCAGCGCCGCCTTCTTTAAAGATCACCAACAGATTGCTGGTATCTTTTGCGTAATCTACCAGCCGGCTCGAATCCCGGATGCCCGAAATGACCGATTGAGCGAAATTATGCGTTGTGCCATTATCAGAATAGGATACATGTCCGCGAAGCCGGAACGCAATTACAATGGATGTATCGGGTAAGATCCGGTTCACCATCCCCTGTTCACATTCAATGATCAGAAAATTTTTAATATATGGTTGCAAAGCAGGAGAAGGAAGGAACTGTGCCATATGTTATCCGGTATTCATCAGTTAAGCTACAACCTTTCATCCAATAAAAAAGTTCAAAAATAGTTTTAGTAACCGGATGGTTACTTATATTTGCAACCGGATGGTTACATAACCGGTGTGTAACCACCAGCCTGTACGTACTGGCAAATAAATTGAAGTTTACCAAACGGAGATAGTACGCCTTTACAACGAATTGTAAACGCAAATAAAAAAAATTACAGTATGCAAAACGAACCATTGATCGTTGAGCGCATATACAATGCGCCGGCCAACAGAGTATGGAAGGCCATTACCGATTTAGACCAAATGCGCCAATGGTATTTTAAACTGGCAGCCTTTAAGGCGGAGCCCGGTTTTGAATTTCAATTTGAAGGTGGTCCCAAGGGAGGCCCCACCTATTTACATAAATGCCGGGTAACGGAAGTGGTGCCGGGTGAGAAATTACAGTATAGCTGGCGGTACGATGGTTATGATGGCAATTCTTTTGTAACGTTTGAATTGTTTGAAGAAGGAGATAAAACCAGGGTGAAATTGACCCATGAAGGATTGGAAACACTGGCGGCAACCAACCCTGATTTTGCAAGAGGGAATTTCATGCAGGGGTGGACCTCTATCATTGGTACAAATTTGAAAAATTTTGTAGAAAAAGTAAGCGTTTAAATAGCGCCGCCATTTTTGATATCGCCTCTCAGAATGAATCCGCAGGGTTTCATGCCGGCTTTTATTAAAGTGGCTTTAGATGCATTGTTACTGATATTGCATCTGGCGGCGGGAACCCGGCCCATGCGATAGATCTCTTTTTTAAGTTCCTGTACGAGTAAACTGCCGAGCCCACGCTGCCGGCAGTTTTCTTTTACATCCATATAAAGATCTGCATACGGATAATTATAGTTGAGCATAAACCCGCCATTGGCCACTACTTCGCTGTGTTGTACAAGATAGTATCCGCCCACATCGGCCCCTTTATTTTCTTCTTTTTGATTTCTGCCAAAATGCACGCCGGTCATCTGAAAACTGGTTTGAACATGGTCTTCAAACAAGATGGCTTCAGCATAAATATTCTTGGCAAACTCGTACAGCATGCCTGTCAACAGCAGGTCGTTGCTCTGGCATTCGATCTTTGTAGTGCCGGAAGTGGAAATAAGATCATGGAAAATTGAACTCACATATTTTTTGTATGGAGGCAGCACATAGAATTCAAAAATGGTATCGCGGTCTTCTCTTTTATCGGAACCCCACACGGCCCCATAGCCAATACGCGCTTCATTGGAGATAAACACATACACATCGGCCCAGCCATAGTAATGGCATTTATCATATATGAATTGAAAATTGTTTTCCTGCAGGAATATTTGACGAAAATCTTTTATGTCTGCCGACTGTGTTTTAACGAGCTGTAACTGCATGGTCAAAAGTTAGCCATTTTACTCAATAAAAAAAACGAGCTCCGGGATGAGGCTCGTTTTTTTTAATATATAATCAATCAGCTTAACTCTTCGGAATGGTCACTTTTAACCGGCAACCGCAACCAGGCGAGGAATGCAGATCAACCGTTCCATTATAGAAAGTGGTTCTGTCGTAAATATTCCGCAGGCCGATGCCCTTTGTTTTTTTCAGTGGACAAAATCCCACGCCATCATCCTGAAAAATGAGTTCAACAGAGTTGGTGTTACTGATTAATTGAATAACTACATGGGTAGCCTTGCTGTACTGAATGGTATTCTTTAATTGTTCCTGCACTATACGGTACAGGGCAATCTTTTTGCCTTCAGAAATATCATCGGTCCATTGTTTATGGCATTGGAATTTGATCTTGAACGGGCAGGTCTTTTTTACATCTTTAACAAGTTCACTGATACCATCAGCCAGGGTCTTTTCTTTCAATTTCGGTAATACCATTTCCCTTGAAATGGTTTGTATATCGGAAATGGCCATGTCAAGCGATTCTACTACTTTCTTCGCTATTTCCTTATTACCCGCTTCACTTGGTTTTAAAAGACCCATATACAATTTGGCCACCAGTAGCAACTGGTTGATGTTGTCGTGCAGTTCCTGTCCAATACGGGTGCGCTCTTTTTCCTGCGTATCGATGATGCTCTTGGCAATTTCTTTCTGGTGTTTGATCTTTTCCTGCAACAACAGGTTCTCGAGTTCTTTTATTTCGGTAAGATCAAGTAAGGAACCGATAAGCTTGACCGGCTTTTCGTTTTCAAACACCACAATGCCGCGGTCGCGAACGGTTCTATAAGTGCCATTGAGGTATTTAAGCCGGTATTCCCACTGCCAGCTGGAAACATTATTTCGCAACAGGTTGGCAACATTTAATTCAACCCGTTCCTTGTCCTCGGGGTGAATGCGATTGTACCACCAGTTATTGGTAATGGTTTCTTTATCGGGAGAACCGAGGAGTTCAATCAATGGCTTGCTACGGAATACCTGGTTTGATTTCAGGTCCCATTCCCAAATAGCGTCAGTGGTTACCTGGGTTAAACGGATCAACCGTTCATTGGCCCGGGCAATTTCTTCATGCACATTGTACCCGAAGGTAATGTCCATGGCTTCGCCACCCAGCAGTCGTTTGTTTGTTTTATGGTGAACGGGAAAGATGTTCACCAGGAAATAACAGGTTGTTCCATCTGCCAGGGGATGCTTATAGATCTTTTTATGCGCCACCCCGGTGGACAGCACATTGCGGTGTTCTTTTTCAAAGATCTCAGTAAAGAAAGGTGGGATTACTTCAACGGCTTTTTTGTTCAGGACATTTTCATTCAAACCCAGAAAGCGAAGAAAGGCCGGGTTGGCAAAAATAAGCCGCTCCTGATCGTCGATCAGCCAGGTCATGGCTGAAGTAAGATTTAAAAATTCTTTCTGGAACAATTCTTTGTCGCTGGCATGTGGTTCTTTATGCCAGGGCAATTCATTAATAAGAGCTACAAAAGAAAAAGGTACGGTACTATTGTCATTAAAGAGTGGATAGAAGGCAAATTGTAACCATTTACTGTTGGGACTGTCGGCACGCATTTCAATTACCTGCTCATAAGGCTTGCCCGCCAGCAAAGTTTTCATAAGCGGAGAGCTTTCAAAGGATATTGGATCGGTAAATATTTTGAAGGAATTACAAAAGTCGGCCAGCTGTGGATTGTTCAGCAGACTTTCAGGATTGGTGTTTAAAAAGGTGGCGGCTTTCTCATTGGCATCTACTACATGACCCTGACAGTCGAGTACCAGGATGCCGGGTGTGGGTGTATGGGTTGGTTTTTCGAAATCTGTTTTATATCCCAGGCAAATAAAAAGTTCCGGGTTGTTTGCCGCAGACTTTAACCGGGCTATACGCCAGTTGGCTTTATGGACCATGCTATTTAGCAGGTTCATTTTTAAATAGGAAGGGTTTGTGGTAAACCCCGCTTTTTGCAAAGCGTCTTTTAAAAGCTCGGCGCTTACAGGTGAAAGAAAATTATAAAAAAGGTTTGTTGAAGGAAGGGTTTTTTCAATATGCAGGCATTGCGCCAGCTGGTCATTGGCATATTGAATAAAGCCATGTTCATTAATGATGGCGAAATAATAGCCTTCATAGGTATCAGCAATCGTTACTTTTTCTTCTTCAGACATACGGGCTACGGGTTTTGGATCTCACGTGATATAATGATACGTTTATTTAGCTATTTCGGTTGTTTGCATTTCATTTCCAATGGTTCTCAATTTGTGCTCGATCTCTTCAAAGTCGAGTGATTTATCAAAAAAGTGATCAGCGCCGGCCGACATACAAACCTGTTTATAATATTCATCAGCATGGTTACTGATGATCCAGACTTTTATCGCTGCATACCTGCTTTTGATCAATTTCAGTAGTTGAATGCCGCTTTTGCCCGGCATGCTGATATCCAATAATACCAGGTTAACGGTTGCATTTTGTATGCAACTGATCGCTTCCTCAAAATTGCGAGCCTGAAAGATCAGATGAATGTGTTGATCGTTGAGCAGGCGAATGATCCGTTGCCGGAATAAGGCAGTATCGTCAACAACCAACACCGTGAATCTTCTATGTGGCATAGCAACAACTTTGTATCAAAATTAACATATTATGACTTTTAATTAATAGTGTGTTTTGTCTTTGTTTTGTAATCGTTGCTTAAATTGATTTGTAGTATAATAACTACAATTACACAAACGATTGATTAAATAAGTTTCTTCTCCAGCGCATACCGGATCAGATCCGCATTTGTTTTAAAGTTCATTTTCACCAGAATACGCGCCCTGTATGTACTGATGGTAGTAGTACTTAAAGAAAAATAGTCTGCAATATCAGAAATTGATTTACCGGCAGCCAGTAATTTAAATACATCAAATTCTCTGTCAGAAAGACGTTTATAAGGTTCCGGCAGGTTTTCTTCTTCCAATTGTGTAGCCAGGGTTTCAGCCAGTGAGGGCGTAATATATTTTTTACCGGTCAATACCCTTCTTACTGCATTTACCAGTTCTTCATGAGCAAGGTCTTTACTGCAGTAACCAGAAGCGCCGGCTTTCAATGCGCGAATGGCATATTGTTCTTCGGGATGCATGCTTAAAATAAGCACCGGCAGACGGGGGTGTGATAGCCGGATCTGATGCAATGCCTCCAAACCGCTGCGTCCGGGCATTGAAATATCGCTGATAATTACATCCCATTGGCCTTCATTAGCTTTCTGTACTAATTCTTCAGCATTGGCACATTCTTCAATTTCTCCAAACGGGTATTCATCCAATAAGATCTGTTTTAGTCCTTTGCGAACTATAGCATGATCATCGGCAACCAGTACTTTCATGGTTCAGATTATTTAAAGGGAAGTAGTCACTATGATCGTAGTGCCTTCACCTGGTTTGCTGTTTATATTAAAACGTCCGCCCATCATAAGCGCGCGTTCTTTCATACCTAATAATCCCAATGTTTTTTTTATTGCAAGCGTTTGCATATCAAAGCCCACACCATCATCTGCTATGGTCAGTATCACCTGATCATTCATTACCTGCAATTTGCTAAGAACAGTTTTAGCATTGGCATGGCGGGCGATATTAGTCAGGGCCTCCTGATAAATTCTGAACAGGGATGTGGCAACATCATTATCAACCGGCAAATGCGAGATACCTGATTCAAAAATTATTTTGATACCCGATCTTTTCTCAAACTCCCTGCTTTGCCACTCCATGGCTTCAATAAGACCCAGATCATCTAACATACTGGGACGTAACTCAGTGGCAATGCGGCGCACAGCTCTTATGGTCTCATTCAGCACTATCAATGCATCACCTGTTTTTTGTAAAACACTGGCGTCCCCGCTGTTCTTAAGTTTTTGATTGAGCCAGGAGAGATCCATTTTCAGAATAGTGAGCTGTTGCCCAAGCTCATCATGAATTTCGCGGGCAATCCTGGTGCGTTCGGTTTCCCGGATGTTTAAAAGATGTTCGCTCAGTTCGCGCAGCTGGGCAAATGAACCAGTTGAAGTATGATCTGCATCAAGTGGCTTGTAAATGAATAAGTAACCACCGGTTGGTAAACCGGGTGCAATGGCTTGCCGGGTAGTATGCAGGAGTATGATTTTACCAGTGCTATCTATGTACTCAATAATACCCTCCCTGAATGTGGTATTTACAATAGAAGGCCGGCTGTTTGTTGTTGAAGAAGCAGGAACAAGGAAAGAGATGGAATGCCCCAGTATATCCTGTTGATTGTAAAGGAACAATACCGATGCTGCCGGGTTGCAGGCAGTTATGGTAAAGCAGGGATCAGTAAATAAAGCAGCTTCACTGATATGCTGAATCAGCAGCTGATTGGTTGATTGGTTCGGGAAATCGTTTTCCATATGCTTATAGGGTGCATAAACACTCAGTTCACACAATTACTTTTTCATAGAAAACGATTCAATACAAGATTAGCGCATAATTTTTAAATAGCAATATTTAGTAATGCGATTGTGGATAATCAGCCCCCCGTTCCTGAATAAAATACAAATGTAATCATGACATTAATGGCCCTGGGTAAATGAAAACATGTATTTTGACGGAGTGATTGTATTGGTTTACCGGTTTAAGCCTGCTGTATGTTTTTGCCGGTTTATAAATGTATATACATTTGCCATACAAACAATCCTACCATTGATCCTAATTAGGACCTCCTTCCTTCGATTGCCTTGATAAACCCTGTTAAACCTGGCGCCTGTATGTAATATGGGTATGCCCCTAAGAACCAATCTAATTTATGTAATTATGAACAGTTTAGGAACTAAGGTAGCACTGGTAGATGATTCCCCGGTTATCAGGAACGGGATACAGGAAATACTCGAATTGTGGGGATACAAAATCGTGCTGACTGCCATTAATGGCAAAGACCTGCTGCGACAATTAACTACAGTCAACGCACCCGACATTTGCATTACCGACCTGAATATGCCGGTAATGAACGGCTTTGAAACCATTGCCGCCCTAAAGGAAAAATGGCCCGGCATTAAGATCATTGCTTTTTCTATGACCAACAATCCTTGCGAAGAAATACGGGCCCTGCAGGTAGGCGCCCATGCTTTTGTATCAAAAACAGACTCCATTATCGAATTGCAAAAGGTTTTGCAGGATATGCAGCAACCAGCCGGTATCTGATTAAATAAAATGTGGGAAAATATCTTCTTCTGAGGGAGTTGTCTGTTTTAAACTTTCACAAAAACAAACCTTCTATTACGTTTATCCCTGTTTGAACCTGTACAAGGTTTAACACGCGCATGCTATTGTTACAAGTAGCGGCCGGTTTTTTTCTTTTAATGAAAAGTGATTTCCCAAAATATTCTTAATGTCAGTTGGGAGGCAAATAAATCATCCGGCAATGCGTTTCGGTAAAAAGGGCATAGTATTTGAAATCATTACGGGTTCGCCTCTCTTCCCTTTCTAATATCCTGTGCCAGTTAGGTACATCGTCCCAAGATATTTATTCTTTTATACTATATATATCAATATATGCTACAAGCGCTTCCATATCACTTGAAAGTTCGGGATCATTTTGCTCTGCAAACGAAGACCTGGAATTTTTTTGCTGCAGTTAAGACAAAAGAAGAGCAACTGGCCCAATATAAAACTGAATTGTTAAAGAATACTTACAAATTTGATGTTAAGGCAGATGCGGCTATTTATGAAAAGGTTGAAAAGGCTAAAACATTATTAGGGCTTGAACAATTACCCGTTACAGTTTACCAGGCGCAATACACCGATGAAATGAATGCGAGTATTGTTTACCTGAACAATGAAGCGCATATTGTTTTCAGTGGTCGTATCACCCAGTTACTGGATGAGAACGAACTACTGGCTATACTGGCGCATGAATTGACCCATGTAAAATTATACAGTACGCTACAGGGTGAGTTGGAAACTGCCGAGCGTATTATAATGGCCATTGCCGGTAACTATCACAGTGAGCCTGCCTATTATGAAACGGCCCGTTTATACAGACTATATACTGAAATATATTGCGACCGTGGTGCTTATACGGTTGTAGGTGATACCGCGCCCGTAATTACTTCGTTAGTTAAAATAGCAACGGGGTTGGATAAGGTAAGTGCAGAAAGCTACGCGAAGCAGGCGGAAGAAATATTCTCCACTGCCAGTGGGGTGAAAGCAGCCACCGTTACTCACCCCGAAAATTTCATCAGGGCCCGGGCCATTCAGCTTTGGCATGAGAAAAAAGAAGCGGCCGAAGAAGAAATTATAAAAATGATAGAGGGCAGTACCGACCTGGACCAACTGGATGTATTTAAACAAAAAGAATTGTTACAGTTCACCAGGAAGTTCATGCAATTATTATTAAAACCTAACTGGTTCCGCAGTACGCTTGTTACCAACCTGGCCAAACAATATTTTGCTGATTTCTCTTATGATGAGGATGTAACGTTAGATGAACAGTTTGTAGAAACGATCAGTGGCTCGTATACCAGTATAAAAGATTACCTGGGTTACATTATGCTTGATTTTGCCCTGGTTGATGGCGCCCTGGAACAAATACCCTTTGGCTGGGCCTTTCAGTTTGCAGAAACCATTCAGTTGGCAGCCATTTTTGACGCTATTGTTAAAAAGGAGTTACAACTGAGCGATAAGAAAATGCAACAGCACAAACAAAAAACAATGGCCGCCTGGTATAAATTAAAAGAAGGCGAGAAGGAGCAGGTAGTGCTTGAAGACGACGCTACCGCTTAATCAAATCCCATTAATACCATTTAGATCTCAATTTATTGATTATGTCAATACAGGTTCAATCATTCAGACAATTTCTGAAAACAGCATTCGATAATGGTGACTATGCAACAGACGATGTGATTGCATTCGTACTACCGCTCTGTAAAGAGGTGATCGGCTTTCATGAAGCCGGCCTTGTTGCGCCATTTGAAAATGAAAATGCCCTGTTTATTACCGATAACCGCATGGATATCGATGAACGGGCTGCGCACAAGCCAATGAATGCAATAGGGAAAGTAATAGCCTTATTTGAAAGACATAAATCCCGCCATTTTGAACCAGGCGGCGCTGCAAAACCGGAAATAGAGATCGATGACAGTGCCGTATCGGTGGAAAATGTAAAGATCCACCTGAATGGTAATGAAACGCTGTCGTTCCCGGCCTTTATACCCGGTTACCGTTGTTTTGAAATGAACCTGGGCCATCACGATGAACTGACCGATATTTTTTGTTTGGGTTGTGTACTGGGTAGCATGGCCCTGGGATTGAACCTATATGAAGAAAAAGACCTGGCGCTGTTTGCAAAATACCGCAGCAATCCCATCCTGTACAATCATCGTATACACCCCACCATCAGCGCGCTCATTGCTGAGATGACGGAACTTAGCCGCCAGAAACGCGTGCAGGACCTGTATGATATAGTAAACAGGTTGCAACATTACCGGGATTATGATCCTGAAAAAGAAACCGATTTAAGTAATATTGCCGGCTGGATCAATAAATCATTGACCAACCGCAACCAGCTTATCTTAAACAAGCTTCGCAATCGTTTATTCGACACCAGCAGGCGGAACCGGTTATTGTATTACAAACCGAATATGCGGTTTGTAAACCTTACAGTAAGCAGCGTGCCCATGGTGCTGCATTATCAAAGCATTCGTCCGGAATTGTTATTTACCTGGAACAAAGACATTGCCGACCGCATAACCGGCATGAAAGAAATTGTGTTGAACAAATACCTCCGGTTCGAAGACCACCTGTATTTACCTTCTTCACTCGATAAGATCCGCATAGAAGCCCAGCGCGACATCCAGGAATATGGGTTCAGTCAGTTAAAGCTGGTAATAGTGTATTTGAACTGGCACAACCTAAAGGAAGATGCAGAAGAAAGAATACAAAGCCCCTTGTTATTGGTACCTGCCGAAGTGAAGAAGAACAAGAAATTAAAGGAAGACCATTATGTATTAAAGATCACCGATAATGTGGCGGAGGTAAACCCGGTGCTGGCCAGTTACCTGAAAGAGCTATACGGCATTGAATTGCCGGATTATGTAGATCTGGATGAAATGACGCCGGAACAATTCTATCAATTATTAAAAGGTCAGATAGATGCCGCCAACCAGGGCATTGTGCTGAATTATATCCAAAAGCCACGCATTCGCCTGGTGCATAATGTAGCCAAGCAAACGGTCACCAATTTTAAAAAGCGGTTGCAACGTTCGGGCAAGCAGTTGAACAGTTATAAAGATGTTGGGTACAGCTATCAGCAGGAACAATATAAACCGCTGGGACTGGAAATATTCCGGCAACGAGTGGAACCTAAACAAGGTTTCCTGGAATCGCTGGGACATGAAGATGCCCCCATTGTGCCTTCACAATTAACTGAAAGTATGGCCGACAAGCGTCGCCCGTCATTTGAATTGTCAGAAAGTGAAGGCAATCCCTACAGCTGGGATTTTGATATGTGTAACATTGTGCTGGGTAATTTCAACTATAAAAAAATGAGCCTGGTGCGCGATTACAATTTTGTGATCGATAACCAGGTGCCCAATGAAGTGTTTGAACAACTGTTCAGCAGCAAACCCAAGCCTACCAGTGATACCACGCAAAACTGGAACAGTACAGACGACTGGTACCATGTAATTACTGCCGACCCTACGCAAACGAGAGCCATCTTAAAAAGCAGGGAAAAAGAAAGCTACATCATTCAGGGCCCGCCCGGAACCGGTAAAAGCCAAACGATCACCAACCTGATCGCCGATTTTGCCGCCCGTGGCCATAGCATTTTGTTTGTGTGCGAAAAGCGCGCTGCATTGGATGTCGTATACCATCGCCTGAAACAACAGGGGCTTGATGAATTGTGCTGTTATATTCACGACAGCCTGGGTGATAAAAAAGAGTTTATCCGCAACCTGAAAGAAACGTACGAAGATTTTACCAAAAATAAAATGGACCTTGAAAGGATCCAGTTGAGCCGGGATGCCTTATTAAAACAAACCAATGAACAGCTGGAACTGTTGAAACAATTCCATGCTACGCATACTGCCATTCCTGAGCAGGCCGGTATTGAATTCAGAAAATTACTGGAAAGGGTAGTGGAGTTAAAGGAACACCTGATTACCCGGCCGGCAAAAGAAGCAGATGCCTTACCGCATTATAAAGAATGGCTGGAATTTGGCAGCGTTATTCAGCAATTGAGCAATGCCCTGGAAGAAACAGGTGCAGAGCCCACATTTGCGGAACATCCATTCAGTAAGATAAATGAAAACATCTTCAGCAATGAGAACCCGCAAACGGTGTTGGAAAACCTGTTGTTGCATTCCCGCAACCTGCTCACAGATATTACGGCTGTTGTAAAGGATAATAATATTCCCCCCGAACATACCAACCGCCTGGAGCAGATAAAGAACTTGGTAAGTGTGGCTATTGTTTTGAATCCCTTGGCAGAAACAGATAGCCTGGCGCTGGTTGATGAAGGTAATGAGCAGGCCCGCAAATTTGATAAGGGCGTTCATTTGTACAAACAGCAGCAACAGCATTATGAACAGATCAAGGCGCGGAATAAGAACTGGAAAGAAAGGCTGAGCGAGCAGGATATGCTGGCCGCGATACCATTAGCAGCCAAATACGAAGAATCGTTTTTAAAATTCCTGAACAGCAAATGGAACCGGCTGAAGAACAAGATCGATGAATGTTACGATTTCAGCCAGCATGCAGTACACCCGGGTTATGGTACCGTATTGCAACAACTCAAAGAAGAATATGATGCCGCCAATATGGTGGCCATGGAACGGCATTTTCTGCAACAGCAATATAAAGTTGACAATGTTGACCTCACCCATTTAAGCATTGAACGCATCAGGGCCAGAAAGGGCGATAAAGAAATAGATTATTTACTGCACCATGCAGAGGCCAACCAACTGGTAACAAAGTTGAGCAAGCTCAATAACAGCATGCAAAAACTGCAAACCCAGTTACAGCAATGTTTAAATGAGTATGATACCAAACCGGTAAGTGACATTTACGACGAGCTGGAAAGCATTAGTATGAATGCTGAAAGCCTGCGTGATCTGTT
Organism: Niastella sp.; assembly: GCF_045805085.1. NCBI lineage: Bacteria > Pseudomonadati > Bacteroidota > Chitinophagia > Chitinophagales > Chitinophagaceae > Niastella > Niastella sp. The sequence continues at coordinate 2,237 of NZ_JBJMLX010000414.1, read as the reverse complement.
GCCAGCGTTGCGCGAGTATGCAGAGCTGCCCGATTCGGTAAAAGAAGTGCTCAGGAACATATCGGTTACGCCATTACAGGCAGAAGCAGGTATGGCCAATAAAACGCTGTCGCACATTTATCACCAGAATAAAGTATTTGCCAATACCGATATGCACGCCATTGAAAAGGCGGTGCGTCAAATACAACATTGTTACAAGCAATTGCTGAAGGTAAATGCCGATTATATCAGGGCCACTGTACGGCAACGCTTTCTGCATAATGTTGAATTAAGCAATATCGCCAGCAGCCAGTTGACACCGGAGCAGCGGGAGTTTAAAAAGAATTATACCGAAGGCCGTAAAATTCTGGAAAACGAATTCAATAAAAGCATCCGGTTCAAGAGTATCAGGGAACTTTCGGGTAAAGAAAGCGGCCTGGTGTTAAAAGACCTTAAATCGGTATGGCTGATGAGTCCGTTGAGTGTAAGCGATAGCCTGCCGGTAGATATTGATTTCTTTGATGTGGTGATCTTTGATGAAGCCAGTCAGATCACGTTGGAAGAAGGGATCCCGGCTTTGTATCGCGCCAAACAAACCATTATTGTGGGCGACGACAAACAAATGCCCCCTACCAACTTCTTTGCGGTGCGTACCGAAGATCCTGACGACCTGGAAGTGTTTACTGATAATGAGGATGATGAATTGTTAAGCAATGATGCCGACAGCCTGTTGGTACAGGGTGCCAGAAAGCTGGGCAATGTAATGCTGGGCTGGCACTACAGAAGCCGGTTTGAGACATTGATCAGTTTTAGCAACCACGCTTTTTATGAAGCGAACCTGCTGACAATTCCTGATAAGACCATTCATCATACCGAAAAGAAATCTATAGAAATAACCAGGCCTCAGGAAGCGACCCAACATGTAGATGCTTTATTTGACCGCAGTATCAGCTTCCATTTTCTGCCGAATAGTGTATATGAAAAACGCATTAATACCGATGAGGCAGATTATATAGCCTATATGGTGAAAACCCTGCTGCTTAAGAAAGTGAAGGAAAGCATAGGCATAGTAGCCTTCAGCCAGGAACAACAGGAAGCCATTGAAAACGCTTTGACGAACCTGGCATCGAAAGACAAAGCCTTTGAACAGGCGCTGGAAGATGCCTGGGGGCGTACGGAAGAGGACCAGTTTATCGGGTTGTTTGTAAAGAACCTGGAGAATGTGCAGGGCGATGAGCGCGACATCATTATCATGAGCGTTTGTTATGGTTTTGATTCCCGCAAAAAGATGATCATGAATTTCGGACCTATTAATAAGAAGGGTGGCGAAAAGCGGTTGAATGTGATCTTCAGCCGGGCCAAAAAACATATGGCCGTGGTGAGCAGTATCAGGCACCATAATATCACCAATGAATATAATGAAGGCGCCAATTACTTTAAACGCTTTTTGCAATATTCAGAATTGGTGAGCTGTGGTGATATGCGTTCGGCCCGTACCATTCTGGATAGCCTCGTGTTGCATAAAAAAGAAAGATCAAAAGTAAAAGCTGATAATATCATTCTGCAACAAATAAAGGAGCAGCTGGAGAAGAAAGGATATGAGGTAGCAGAACAGGTTGGTCAGTCAGATTTCAAATGTTCCCTGGCGGTAAAAGCCAAACCTACAGACACCACTTATAGTCTTAGTATTCTGTTGGATGATGACCGGCATTATAAGAATGAAAACCTGCTGGAACAATACTATCAGCGGCCAGCCATTCTGCAAACATTCAACTGGCGAACGATTAACGTGTTTGCGAAAGACTGGTTAAACCAGCCCGATAAAGTACTGGAGCTGATAATAAAACGTCTGCACCAGGAAGCAGGGCAGGAGGAAGAAAAATCAGCCGACGTAACTGGAGTTGCTGAGGGAGAAACAACCAATGAAACAGCCGAAGAGACAACGCCCATTGCGCCGGTTATTACTGACCCGGCAGCGCCCGCAACACCGTACGACCATTTAACATTTCACCGGCTTGTAAATTCAGAGGGTGAGAACAGTCGTTTCTGGGAAGCTGCCCTGGATGGTTGTAAGCTGATCGTTCGTTATGGAAGAGTGGGCACTAAGGGGCAGGTGCATGTAAAAACATTTGCCAAGGAAACCACCGCGCAACTGGAAAAGGATAAGCAGATCAAAGAAAAAGCGAATAAAGGATATAAAGCAACCTGGCTTTAATTCCTCAGTCTATATTTTTTAATGGAATAGCTACGTCAATCCT
>NZ_JBJMLX010000413.1:0-19983 GCF_045805085.1 Niastella sp. | reverse complement strand
GGTGGCCACTGTATACCAAAGCAGGTTGCTACCGGTTGCTGTTAATGCGGTAGCAGTAGTGTTCTGACAATAAGTTGGAGAGCTGGCTGTTGGTGCAGTTGCAGGACTGCCAACAGTAACTGTTATAGGTGTTCTTGCACTTTCACAACTACCCGCCGGTGTTTGGGTTACATACCAGGTGGTAGTCCCTGCTGATGCGGTTGAAGGCACCGGGGCTGTTGAGCTACCTGTACCGTTGGTGGCCACCGTGTACCAAAGCAGGTTGCTGCCGGTAGCTGTTAATGCAGTGGAGGCAGCACTCTGGCAATAACTGGGTGAAGAAGCAATTGGGGCTGCTGCTAAACTTTTTATGGTAACCGTTACAGGAGTGCGTGTACTTTCACAACTGCCCGCCGGTGTTTGGGTTACATACCAGGTGGCAGAACCTGCCGAAGCAGTTGAAGGCACTGGGGCCGTTGAACTCCCCGTGCCATTGGTAGCCACGGTATACCAAAGCAGGTTGCTTCCGGTAGCTGTTAAGGTAGTGGCGGTAGCACTTTGACAATAACTGGGTGAGGTAGCAGTGGGTGCTGCTGATGCGCTGTTGATAGTAACCGTTACAGGCGTTCGCGTACTTTCGCAACCGCCCGCCGGCGTTTGGGTCACATACCAGGTGGTGGTACCAGCTGATGCGGTGGATGGCACCGGAGCTATTGAACTACCTGTGCCATTGGTGGCCACCGTATACCATTGCAGATTGCTGCCGGTAGCTGTTAATGCAGTGGCGGTAACATTCTCACAATAACTGGGCGATGCAGCGGTGGGTGCTGCTGGTAAACTTTTTATGGTAACTGTTACAGGGGTGCGGGTGCTTTCGCAACTACCCGCCGGCGTTTGGGTTACATACCAGGTGGTGGTACCTGTTGCAGCAGTTGAGGGCACCGGAGCTGTTGCACTACTGGTACCATTAGTAGCCACGGTATACCAAAGCAGGTTACTTCCGGTAGCCGTTAATGCGGTGGCAGTAGCATTCTGGCAATAACTGGGCGAAGTGGCGGTTGGTGCTGCTGCGGCGCCTCCACCGGCAGTTTCATAAGCGCCCACATCCAATGCAGTTCCCTGAGGGCGCGTATTGCCTTCATAATCGGTAGTCAAACCGAAAACGGGATATCCCTTGTCAATAACCGGGCTACAGGGTGTTAAATGAAAATCATTGCCGGCAGCATTCACGAAAAGCGGATCGGCATCAAGATTACTATTGCCAACGAGCGGCGTTACCAGGTCCAGATCGCTGTTGCTGAAAGAAATATTTGGACCTACAGTAACACTGGAATAAGGCCCTCCAGATGTCCAGACAATAACATTGGTCAAAGAAACATTGCTGACGGCTGCACCAACCGGCTGATTAAAAGCCACCGGCGCTGTATTATTGTAAAGGGTACAGTTATCCATTGTAGATGACACACGTCCGGTATAGGGATTATCTGCCAGCGATGCAAATACCGACCCCTGTGCGGTCAGACTGTTGTTGTTGGTAAAAATACAATTCTGCATAACGGGCATTCCCCAATCGCCATTCAGCGTCACTGCCCCAACGGCGCCGCCAAAAACAGCTGTATTATTGTCGAACAGAAGTGTATTTAAATTAAAAAAAGACTGGGCGCCGGCTCCATCCCCATAGGAACAGAAGCCGCCGCCATATACGGCGAAGTTGTTAATGATAATATCATTTCTCAGATCAGCATAGCTAACATCACCCGCCAAAGCCAGTTCCAGCACGCCCCCGCCCGAATTATTGGGCTGCGGCGTAGTGCTGCCCGGATAACCGGCATTGGCATTGCCGTCGCGAATGGTAAATCCATCGAAATCGCGGCCGCCCTGAAATCCCTGTAAGGTAACTACGTGGTACGAATTGTCGCTGGCATTGCCGGGTACGCCAATGTCGCCGCTAAGAATAGTAAGATATATTTGCGGGTTCCGCTGGGTACGTGCCGTTTCTGTACCTGCAAATCCACCATAAACACTATAACCGAACGATGCCAAAAAAGTAGCTGCCCTGTTGTTGGTAGCAGTTGGTTTGTAGGTGCCCTGCGCCACCCATATTTCGTCGCCGTAATTCGCCGGGAATGTCAACGACGCCAGGGCTACATTCAGATCATTATAAGCCGTTGCCCAGCTGGTGCCGGCGCCAGGGGTGGGATTGTTAATATTAACGTAGCGAATGACAGCAAAACTGCAGTTAGCCGATAACAGAAATAAAAGAATGTACAATACCGGCGGGGTACGAAATGCAAACATAGAATGCGGTTAGTTGTAGAATTTTTCTAATAAGTTATTGATCAGTTGCTTAAGGGTTTATATCTACGTTCTTCAACGTAAACAAACAAACATTTAATACATAAAGTATATGTTTTTTTTCGAAATGCCAGGTGCCGGCTTACCAAATGGCTTTATTCCAGGCAGCCGGGTGTAAATAAGAGGCAAGAGGCTTTGGATTAGATCTACGGCTCTTCTATTTAAAGATATACTTGTAGAAAATGCTATCAACTGCCATTCGTGAGAAATCAGGAGGTAACGAGTCAACAGGCACCCGTTGAAAATGATTTTTTTCATAGAAACGATGAGCGGCATGAAATTGATCAGTTGTGCCCAGGAAGATCTCCTGCAACTCTTTTTCCTTTGCCCAGGAGAGCAGCGTGTTCAACAACTCTTGTGCTACGCCATAGTCTTTGCCCCGGTAATCTTTATGAACAAACATTTTTCGCAGGGCGCCCTGCTGGTTGCCAATATCTGAAAGCGCAATGGTGCCGATCACGGTGTTGCCAGTTATCGCTAACCAGAAGTTGCCGGCGCCCTGCTGGTAATAACCGGGAATATCCTGCAGATCGGGTTGGTCACCGGCTGTTATCGCTACATTGAACTCTTCTGTTTGAATGGAAAGGATCAGGTCGATTATTGGTTGCTTATAATTGTCGGTATAAACAGCTACGCTATAGTTCATAGCCAAATGTACAAAATAGTAAGCAGCGTAAAACGATACGCATAAATAAACACGCCGTATAAAAAGGCTGAAAATGCACGCTGGTGCAGCGTTTTAACCGGTTAAGGGTAATATTGACCTGAAAAACGAAACGTTTTCCAACATTCTCCCAACTAACTTTAATTAATCACCTGGCGATTTAAAAGAGCCGTAATAAGCTGACGCAACCCAAAAAACAGCTGTTGCCAACAGTTAGGTTACCACATCCGTTACCTTTTAGGTTACCTCCCATCCCCTGTTTATATTATTGTTAGTGTAAACAATTAGATTACCTTTTCAAAAAATCAAAGTCCCCTATTTAACTTAACATAACGTCAACAAACGAGGCACATTAATTAGTATGTGCAAAAGTGACATCCATCTAAACCACTTACATATTCACAAATAGCAATCGACCGAAACCCTTTACCAAAGCCACCTTCAAGGTTATTCACTTTATTCTTCCTGCATATAAAAAAATTTTGGCAGTGAGCATGAGCCAAACTAGGCTACTCATAATTTGACATCACCTACCGATCAACTATATATTTGCTGTATCGAAAAACGAGACAAATGCAAAGGGCTAAAATTATGCAACATAAAAAAGAAACAGTGATGCGAAGACGCGATGTAGCCACACTGGTAGCCGGTATTCATGGGGTTAGCGCTGACCATGTTAGAAAGGTAATACGAGGTGACAGGGAAAATGATCAGATCCTGGCCACCTATATGCAGATCATTGAAAATGACAACCTGTTATTACAGGCAGCAAAAAAAATTGTACCCTTTAACTCACCCGATCCCCAATCATAAAAGAGTTAAAAAAACTGGTATCTTCTCTCCAATACTATTACCACTGTGCTTACTGATCCTTCCATCAAAATCCCATTGTTGACCCCGTAAAACTGTTGACAGTTGAAATTTATTGATAACAAATTGTATCTCGGATTTTCTGAGATGGTGAATGCTATTGCCCATGCTACCGGCAAAGAGAAAGAAAAAGTAGCCGTGTATTTGCGTAAAGCAAAAAGTACAGGCACCAAATGCTGGACTTTTTTAAACGATCCGGACGATCGCCGCAGGGTGTTGGTTCAATATGAAGCGCTGAAAGAGGAGTATAAGAAAATGGTGAAGGAGCTATTCGGTAACCCTTATGATCATATGGCAAAAGAGCCCATTTTAAAAATGGTGCAACCCGATCAAAAAGCTGAGGCCTTTTTTCTTTCCTATGTATATAGTGATAACCGGTTTTTACCAACCGAGCATGTAACAAAATATGTAAAAGCGGCCAGCTGGCTAAATATGCTCAATGAGATCAACCGCAACAAGAAGGCCATCAAAAAGCAATTGAACCTAAATCTTGATCAGTTCTGGTGCCATGTGTGCGACATTATTAAATCAGAAGGGATCGATCTGCCGGCCAGCTATCAGCGGTTGCGCAATAAAATGACAGAATACCAGGAGAAAGGATACGCCTGTTTGATAGACTGGCGATTCGGAAATTCCCTGGCCAGGAAAATTGACGATGATGTACTGAAGAAATTGCTGGAGCATCCCAATCAATATGATGATGTAATGGTATGCTACCTGTATAACAACTGGGCCAATCAAAACAACCGTGAAGTAATTGGCGCCCGCATTGTAAGCTTGCGCAGAAAAGAATGGGAACATGAGATCATTGCCGGACGCGAAGGCTGGAACGCCTTTAATGAAAAATATGTGCGCCAGGTAAAAGGGTTGCCCGCCCGCACCATGCATCCGCTGGCGCTGGTTGAATGTGATGATTACAATTTCAATTACTACTTCACAGACCCTGATTTACCAGGAAGCGGCAAAGATCTGCAACGGTATGTTGGTTATATAGTGGCCGACAGTAGTATAGGGTTGGTATTGGGCGCCAGTTACCGGCATGCCAAAGCCCCGGTTTTTGATATGGTACGAATTGCCTGGCTCGATGCCATGTATTATATCCGAAGCCTCACCGGAAGCGATCAGTGGTATCTGCCCTTTGAAGTGAAGGCCGATCATTGGAATCAAAAAAATGCCTTTCCCTTCTTCGAGCGTATTGCCCGGTTTGTAAAACCAGCTGTAGGCAATAAACACAGAGGATATATTGAACAACTGTTTGGAAGCGATCATGCTAAGCGCGCAGAAAAACTGGCTGCGCATAATGAGCTCAATTATAATGGTAACAACTTAACGGCCCGACATGCAGGTGTAAACAGGGAAGTATTAAAAGCCAATGCAAAAAGGCGCCCGCTAATTGGTGACCATGCCAGCGAACAGATCGATAAATTCCTGTATTACATGCGTAACATTCCTGCCATTACAAAAAATGATCTGGAAGCGCCCGGCCGGGAAGTGCAATGGAAACAACGATGGAATGAATTGAGCGATGATCAAAAACGCTCCATTACCGATCTGCAATTCCTGCACCTGTTTGGCTTTTCGCATGCACCACAGGGAAGATCGGTAACTATCACCAACAGGGGCATTGAACCTGTTATCTACGGCACAAAATACAGTTACGACCTGCCTGATTATGTGACTATGCAACACCTCATTGGCAGTAAGGTTACTGTGATCTACGATCCATACGACATGAGCCGGGTGTTGATCACCGACCATGACAAAATCCGCTTTATAGCCAGGGAAGCCAGTCTGCAACCCAGGGCGTTGGTATATCAATACGATGGAAGCAGAAAAGCATTGGATATGATCCTCAACGAAAAGAAAGCACAGGTGCAAAAAGTAGCGGCCCTCTCGGCAGCACGCACGCATGAAATAGATTCAAAAGCGCTCCTCTTAGCAGGCCTCGCGCCCAAAGAGCTGCTGGCTGATGCGGAGCAGGCCTATAATGAAGAACAGAACAGCCAGTCGAAAACAACAGAAGAGGAACCCACCGGCTTCGATGTATACAAGAACATTTTTAACCGATAAAATTGAAACAATTATGACTGATCAAAAAAAGAAGGCAACGATAAATACATGGACCGTTGCACCTACCAGCGTATTCAATAAACTAACAGCCTATTTCGATGATGCGCAACGGCATCCCCGGGGTATTCATGCAATTATTATAAATGCCAGCATGGGAAAAAGCATTACGGTAAAGGCGTTTGCCGAACAAAAGCCTTCTGTGTATTATGTCTGTTGCCACCGCCACATGCCCATTCGTACGCTGCTGCGCGACATGCTTACCCGTATGGGCAAAGACAGCAGCGGCACTATTGCCGAGATGCTCGATAACCTGGTTAACAATCTTGAAAAAGACAACACACCACTGTTCATCATAGATGAGGTTGACAAACTCAAAGATGAAGTACTGGAAATGTTTGTTGACCTGGAGAACAAGTTACACGGCAAATGCGGACTGGTATTTATTGCCACGCCTTATTTAAAAAAGCGGATTGAACTGGGCGTGAACCGGAATAAACGTGGGTTTGCTGAACTCTACAGCAGAATGAAAAAAATATTCTGGGACCTTACGCCGGCCAAACAGGAATTTAAAAAAGATGTTTCGCTCATTTGCAAAGCTAATGGTGTAAGCAATGAGCAAACTATCATCGAGCTGTATAATAAATGCGAATATGACCTGCGGGTATTAACTGATCTGATCATTGCATTCAAAGCCGCAGCCTGACCACTAAACCTGCCTGTTTTTCCCTGTTTTTGTAGCATAAAAACATATAACAGCCTATAATACAGGCTAGTAAGAAAAAAGTACTATCGAATAAAAGTACCACAAAGAACAAAAAACCAATCAATCATGCAGTTAGTTGATAATGCGAAAAAGCTTCCTAAAAAGAAGAAGATCAAAATATTAAGACCTTCCCAGATAGTTTCAAAAGAAAGGGATCTTTACCCGTTCGAAGACACATTTCGCGAGTCGTTTGGTTGCCCGGAACAGCATTCAAAATGGTTTATCACCGGCCCCTCATTTGCAGGTAAAAGCTCTTTAATATTCACCCTGTGTAATTACCTCACTCATTTTGGCATTGTAGATTATAACAATCATGAAGAAGCAGGCGGTGATAGTGAAACCGTATCGCACAAGATCATTCAATCGGGCATGCAGGATAAAGATGGAAAGGTAAGATTATACAAGGCGCCCATCGAAAGTGACGATCATGAAACTTTCGGTGAGCGGTTGTTGAAAAAGAGATCAGCCGATTTTGCCGTGCTCGATAGCATCCAACACGCTGAACTGTCAAAAAAGCAATACCTGGAATTGACCAACACCCTCTGTCATCCGAAAAAAGGGAAGTCGCTAATTTTTATCAGCCATTGGGTAAAGAACGATTTTACCAGGTTCATTAAACACGACTGTGATATAAAAATTGAAGTAATGGGGTTTGTTGCCTATGTGGAAAGCCGTTATGGCGGCGGTAAACCCTTTCTGATCTGGGAAGAAGGTGCAAAAAAATACTGGCGTAAAAAGTATAAAGATGTACTAGAAGGAAAATACTGGCCAGGCAAGAAAAAGTAACCAATGCACATTGTAGTTATTTAACAACCTCCATGAAACAAATTGTTGCATGGAGGTTTTGCTTTTTGTGACAAAGATCGCTTGTATATATTCCTTTCAATTACGATTATTGTAGTGCAATACGTATGCGGGGAATCAACACACTTTATACAGATATATTCGACCAGTCAAAAGAGTCCACACCCAGGTCCGGAAAGGGTCGCAGTTCCCATTTGCACCAGGCCCGCAATGAAGCCCTTGTAAGCCGCTATTTTTACTACGGAAATTTTTTCGACCGCAAATTCAGCTACGAATTCATTATCAAAAAAGTGGCTACAGAATTCTATTTAAGCCCCGTTACTGTACCCGAGATCATTGAAGCCAATTACAATTTCCTGGTAAAGCTCAAAAAAGAGCAACCCGCCATTAAATACTTCAAAGACAAATGGCCACACCTGGTGTGGTAGAACCCGCTCTCCTACTCTACGTCAATATCTAATTTAGCCACTTTAATAGTATAAACAGGTGTAGCGCTTGTATCTTCCATGGTAGTTGTAAAATACACCATTCTAACCCTGAGATCATCCTTTCTGTCTTCAGTAATTACCTGCAGCCGCGTCAGTGGCTCACCAAAAACATTTCCTTCCTGGTCGGTTGGTTGCCAGCCCTGCAGCGCTTTATAGAGCTTCGCTTCTATTTCATAACCTGCTATAGCCTGCCCACTCACCGTATCTGGCGCCGTAACCGGCGGGAAAGCCAGGCGTAGTTGAATGGTAACCTCCCCCCACTGGCCCAATTCACTTTCTGCACCAAAGTAAGACGGCGTAAAATCAATCAAAACACAGGGCCACGGAAGAGCCGGCGTTGAATCGTTATTATCGATCTGGCGCCAATCCTGCTCAACCAGTAATATTTCAGGAACAGTTTGTTGGATGCGGGCTTTTAGCGCCAGCAAAAGCAATGAGTAATACGATTGGTACATAGTTGCGTACTTATTATACCTCAAAAATCGCCTATTTAGGTGGCAGTTTAAAAACGTAAAAAGTATGATACCGCAGTTACCCACGTATATAACCGAAGAGGATGCGGTGTTACAGATCCCTCATTTTGAAAGCCCTGTGAATCGTTGCAGTTTTGTGTTGTCAACGGCACGGAACCATTTCTACAAGTACCAGCAACAACAGTGAAAACACAGGTAACCGGCCAGCCCCGTAAGGCTGCACCCGGTTATCGAGAAAAGAGATTATGCAGATAAATGAAATGCTCGTTAGTGCGCTTACCGGTATAACAACAGCAACAATAACCTGGTATGCCGCCCGCAACAAAAACAAGGCAGAAACCTATGTAAGCGAATTAGATGCGGTAGAAAGAGCCGTGAAGGTATGGCGCGAGCTGGGTGAAGAAATGCAGCAGAAATATGAATCATTACACGATGAAATAGAATTGCTGCGGGTAGCAATAAAAGTATTGCAGGAAGAGAACAGACAGTTAAAGCAGGAGAACCTGCGATTATTACATCAAATAAAAACACTGACCGGTGAAAAAGGCTAATGCAATATTCATAACCATTTTAGTGGTGTATGTTATCATAATGATGGCATTATTGTTTAGCTGCAAAACCAGTAAGCCGGTTATAGACCAGGTAAAAGACAGCACGGTTGTCAAATACTATTACAGGGACTCTGTTATTACCCTCCCTGGCGACACGGTTCAACTTATAACCAGTGTGCCCTGCCCTGACGCGAAATGGCAGGCGAAGGCGAAAAACGGAAGAACGATGCTGGTAGCCAGCCTGAACAAAGGAGAGCTAAGCATTGATTGCAAACAGGATAGTTTATTGTTACGCATATCCTTACTGGAAAAAGAATTAGAACGAAAAACCAACACCATTGTGCATGTTCCGGTACCGCAGGAAGTGATCCAGTACCGGACGCCCTGGTGGGCAAAGATAGCTTTGGCAGTAAGTCTCTTATTTATAACCGCCTTTTGTATTAAGAACTGGCGATTAGTGGTCGCAGGTGCAAAAGCAATTATACAATTCTTTATATGATACTCTCAGCAAGAGCACTTGATATAGCAATAACCCAGTTGGGCGTACGCGAAAAAGGCTCCAGTAATTCAGGGCCGGAGGTAGACAAATACCTGAAAAGCGTAGGGCTCACAGCCGGTTTTCCCTGGTGCATGGCGTTTGTATACTGGTGTTATAACCAGGCGTCAATAGAATCAGGCGTTGCTAATTTTCTAATCAGGACTGCCGGTGTTTTACATCAATGGAATGAACAGCAGCCTGTAAGAAAGATAGTGCTCGATAAAGTGCTTAAAGATCCGGCCATCATTAAACCGGGCGCCGTTTTCATTATGGACCACGGCAAAGCAAACGGCCATACCGGTCTGGTAGAAAAGATACATGGCTCTTATATAGATACCATCGAAGGCAATACCAACGATGAAGGCAGTCGCGAAGGGTACGAGGTTTGTCGCCGTACGCGCAGACTTACCGCTATAAAAGGGTTCATTCAATAAAACAGATCATGGAACGATCATGATACTTCAAAAATTTAAAATTCTCAAATTCTCATTATGTCATTACCCAAAGTAAGTATTCTCTACAGCAATGGCAACCTGTTACAGGACGTAGATGCTGTAGATGGGATTGCAGCACTCTGCGGAACCGGCTCTACGGCCGGTTTGCTGGGAGTGCCCACAACGGTGTACAGCCTTGAAGATGCCGAAGGCAAGGGTTTTACCGAAGCTGCCGAACCGGAATTATATCGTCATCTAAAAGAGTTCTATGGCGAATTGGCTGGCAACCAGGAATTACACGTTATGCTGGTTCCAAACACCATGACCATGGACCAGATGCTGGACAATACCAATGAAGCCGGCGCTAAAAAACTGATCACCGATGCACAGGGCAAAGTAAGATTGCTGGGTGTGTTTCACAAACCTGCAGCCGGTTACAATGGCGGTACCGATTTTATCGATACCCAGGTTGGTGCAGCTATCACCAAAGCAAAGGTTTTTGCTGAAGCCCGTTTGGCTGAACTGGTTCCCCTTCGCATTCTGATCGAAGGCCGTGTAGCGAACGCCAGTGCCAACAATACCCTGCAACCGAAGACCAGCAGCAATGGTTATGCCGGTGTGGTATTAGGCGGCACCCGCGCCGATGGATCAGCCTCAGTAGGTTTGGCATTGGGCAGAGCGGTAAAATATGGCGCTCACATTAAGCTGGGTAAAGTAGCCAATGGTCCGCTTGCTATCAGCACCGCCTATATCGGGGACAAGCAAATTAAAGACGTTATCAATCTGACTGAACTGCACGATGCTGGTTTCATCAGCCTGATGCAACACCCGCAAAAAGCCGGTTTCTATTTTGGTATCGACCGCATGAGCAGCACAGACGATTATCGCCTGCTGGCATATGGCCGCGTGGTTGATAAAGCTGCTGTAATTGCCGCCGCTGTTTATGTAGAGGACCTGGAAGGCGAAGTAGCAATTGATGCAGATGGAAAGATCGATGTGAGCGTGCTGTCGCACCTGGAAGCAAAGATCAGACAACAAATTAACCTGAATATGGCCGATCAGATCAGTGCTTTGATCGTGTACATCAATCCTTCACAGGATGTGATCAACACCGGAAAGCTGACCATCAAATTACGTGTTCGTCCTTTCGGCTATACCTCATTCATTGACATTGACCTGGGCCTGGAAGCCCCGGCTATTTAAACAATAAATTATGCCAGCATTTAGCACAAAAGAATGCGCATGGGCGCAGGTATCAGTAACCGTATTAGGCCGTAAAGTAGTGGGCTTACGCGGTTTTGAATTCAAGAAGACGGTAGAAAAAGAGCATTTATATGCAGCCGGCGATATGCCAATCGACATCCAGTCGGGCAATAAAAAATATGAAGGAAATCTTAAGCTGTTAAAGTTTGAAGTAGATATGATGAACGACGCAGCGATAAATGCAGGCTATGCCGATATCCTGGATGTGCCTCATTCCTCCATCACCATTACGTGCGATTATAAAAACGTACGCACCGGTAAGATCAGAACGATCACTGCATCCGAAGTTGCCTTTTCAGAGCTCGGCAGAGCGATGGAACAAAACGCAAAAATGACAGAGATCACACTGCCCTTTATTGCGATGAATATCTCGGAAAAATAAACCATTGCATAATCCCATCACACATGATACAAACAGACAACAACAGAGGTTCAAGTATTAAAGACATCAAGGATCGCGACCGTAAAGACCAGGAAACGCAATTGCGCGAACAATGCCAGGAAATGGCGTATGAACGCTTTGGCGAAGAACAGGTGATAAAATGGAGCAACCAGAATAAAGGACTATGGTATTTGCCTGTGCTCGATGAAAGCGGTGAGAACATTGAGGCCCTGGCTTTAATGAAACCAATTAACCGGCACATCCTTTCCTATGCTTCTACCAAGCTCAGCGATGAAGGCTTATATGCCTTCCTGGAGCAATGCATGCGCGAGTGTTTCATTGCAGGCGATGAATTTATTATCGACGACGATGAATATTTCATTCCTGCAGCCATGAAATTCAACTCCATTCTGGAAGGTAAAAAGGCCGCCCTTTTAAAAAGATAAGCGATGCATCGGAGAAAGCCGAACAAGACACATTCGGCTTTCTTGAAACAATAGTGGAATACTATACGGGGCGTGATGCATCGCTTCTTTCTGATGACGCCCTGGTGATGAAACTGGCACATATTAACCGCATAAGGAAAATGGAAGCGGAAAGCGGATATGGTAAAACATTAAACTCATTATAGCGTGGCGAATAATATAGCTGAACTTTTAGTGGTCTGGAAAAACTTCAGGCACGACGTGGTGGATGTAGCCAAAGACCTGGCCGACGTAGGCAAAGCTGTGCGTGCAGAAGTATCTCTTTCACCAATAAGGCAGTATGCTAAACAAATAAAAGAAAAGAACGCTATTCTGGGGGAAAGCTTTGAAGATCTCGACAAAAGGATACAGGGAATTAAGGAAAGGATCAGGAACAGTTCCAATGCAAAAGATCTAGAAGTGCTCACGAAGAACCTGGACCTGATGAATAAAGCTGCGGCGAAACATCCGGGTTATGCGCCACCTGCAAACAAAAGCGAGTATAAACCAGGCGATGAAAACAAAGACAGCAGAGGTAACGCCAAAGGTGGCGGCGGCTTGTTGAGTTCTATTGGCGGCTTCTTCAAAAAAGTGAACCCGGTTGCAAAAGCAGTGTACGGTTTTTTGGATGGCGGCGAAAAGGACGATGAGGAAAAGAAAGGCAAACAAGGCGGAGGCGCAGCCGGAAAGACTGCAAACCTCAAGGACAAATGGGAAGGCGCATTAGGTACCGTGGCGGATTCATTTAGCCCGTTATTGGACAAGGTAAACGCTCTGGGCGCTACTTTGATAGACAAGCTGTTACCGCAGGTACTTGCGTTCGCTCAACCAATAATGGACCTGCTCAGCAATTTACCATTCGATTCCATTCTGAATAATGTATTGAATGTAGTAACGGCTATCCTGGGCGCGGTAGGCCCCATCCTGGAAGAACTGAAGCCATTGTTCGATAGCCTGTTTGAAGCCTTCGCACCGATCCTGGATAGTGTGGGCAATCTTATTGTAGCGCTGGCAGAAGGGCTTGGGCCAATACTGGCCGCTATAGCGCATATTGCTGCAGCTATCCTGGGGCCCATTATAAAAGGATTGGGAAAAGCATTTTCCTGGCTGATCGATCTGGTTACGGGTATTGTAAAAATTGTTTCTCCCCTTATAGAATGGCTTACTGATATCATTGGCTGGATAGTAGATGGAATTGCCTGGGTGTTAGGCCTGGACAATGATAAGAACGGGACACTGCAGCCTTCCAATGAAACGAAATTCTTTGAGCAGCAAAAGAAGAAGAACAGTGTTACAGCTTCGGATGCCACAAAACAACCGGAAAGCACACTGGTAAGATCTGCCGATAATACGGCCGGCATTAAAAATGCTGATGCGCAATCCCAGGCGAACAAAACAGCCGGTGATATCACCAGCGGAGGTCCGCGGGTTATCAATATCAATGGCGTAAAGTTCACTGATAAAATTGAATTGCACATACTGAGTGCGAAGGAAGGCCTTAACGAACTGGAAAGCCACCTACAGGAAATGTTTTTGCGAATCTTAAACAGCGGAGCAGCATTACAATGAGTACTATATCATTCGATCTGGAAAAACTATATCAGCAGGTTTTTGGCGGGAAGCCCTATCAGATCCCTCCGGAGATCAAAAAAGATCCTACAGAGGAACCTAACGTCATCAGGAGAACGCCCTCCAAGAGTTATGTATTGTTGGAGAAATATCTGAATCGTGAAATATGGCTGCCCACCCGCCTGGCAGAGCTCAATATAGACAACTACGACCGAAGTGAATTTTATCTTCCTTATTGTGTTGTAAAAATATCGGGCAAAAAAACCATTGTAAAAACACCACTGGCCGAACGCCAGGGTACAGTAAAGGAATTGTATAGTATAGATGACTATTCTATCAACCTGAAGGGCTTTTTTATCGATAACAAGAACCGGCTGTTCCCTGAAAAAGATCTTGATGTCTTGAGGCAGGTCTTTGAAATGAAGCATGCTTTTTCCATCGACAATGCTTTGATCAATATCATGTTGGGCAAAGAGGTGAAAGTGGTTATGGAAAGCTTTGATCTTCCGGAAGTGGAAGGCGGCCGCAAACACGTACGGCCTTATAATATTCAACTCGAAAGCGACAGCGTATTTACATTGGAGGTATAGCACATGTTTACAATGACTTCTGAAATAAAAGTAAAAGGCTTTAAAAATATAATCAAGCCCAACTCCATCAAATGGAAGCGGAGTATAACTGATTATAGCGATACGGCCACCATCACCTTACCCACTATCGCCATGCTTAAATCGAATGGTGGAGAAGATTACAAACAGGTGGAAACCGGTTTGCAATTCAGGGAAGGCATGGAGGTGCTCATCAAATGCGGATATGATGGAAAAAATCAAACCCGTTTTAAGGGTTTCATCAGGCGCATTAATCCAAAGTCGCCGCTGGAACTGGAGTGCGAAGGGTACTCCTACCAGCTTCGCAAAAAACAGAATATCAATAAAAGTTATAAGGCTGGTGTAAAGCTTACAGACATTCTCAAGGACCTTGTACGCGACACCAATATTCTTTTAAGTAAGCAGATCCCGGAAATAATCTTTGAATCACCGGTGACCTTTACTAACAAAAAAGCGACAGAAGTGCTCGACTGGCTGAGAGACAAGATGCTGCAAACCGTGTATTTCAACCTGAATTACCTGTATGTTGGTTTAAGGGAAACCCAGTTAAAGCCAACCATTACACTCAGGCTTGGATGGAATGTGGTTGAAAGCAATGAATTAAAGTTCAACGACAAGCGCGAGCTGGCTGACGTAAAGATCTCTATGGTGCAAAAAGGAAAGGATGGAAAAACGGAATCTGCTACAAAGTCTGATCCTGATAACAAGAACGTGAAGCAGATGAAGCTGCCCTGCCGGGTAGATAAAGCAACGCTGAAAAGGATTGAAGATGAGCAAAGGAAGAAAATGCAAAACCGGGGTTATGAAGGCGCTATTACTGCATTCCTTGTTCCTTATGCCGAACCGGGCATGGCGGCTACCATAGAAGATAAAAAGTATCCTTTGCGAAACGGGAAATATTTTATAGAAGCTATAGAAGGAGAATTCACTTCCGGTGGGGGAAGGCAAAAAGTAAAAATAGCATCCACTTTGTAATATGGGCAGAGAAGAACAAATACGGGAATTGCTCGATGAACGCGCAGCCAGGGTTGGGCCACAGCCAACCATGCTGGCCACTGTCAGGGACGTAAATACCACAGAAGCTACCTGTGTCTTATATGATGCAGAGACCAACCTGGAATACTACGACGTTCGGTTAAGACCGGTGATCGATGGCAGTGAAAGTCTTACTGTTTTTCCTAAAAAAGGCAGTTGGTGTCTGGCTGCGCGTATTGAAGGCACCGATGAATGGATGGTACTGGCCTGCACTGTTATTGAAACATGGCGTCTGGAAATTGACGATACATTCATTGAACAGAATGCAACAGGGTTATTGATCAGAAAACAGAACGATACCCTGCGCCAGGCGCTTGAATTAATTATCCAGGCTGTAATGAAAATAGCAGTGATCCAGGGAACAAATCCCGACTATCCAAAATTGCAGCAGGCATTAACAAAAATTCAAAACATACTCCGGTAATGGCTTTAAGTAAAGATGTATTGGGCGCTGCCTTGTACAACAGGGCGAATGCTTACAATGATAATATCGAGGACATCGATCAGGCGCGGCAGGATTTCTGGAAAGCAGTGGCTGATGAGATCATCAGGCACATAAAAAACAACGCTAACCTGAATATTCCCGGAACGGGTTTGGTTGCCCCTCCGGGCGGCGGCCCCGTAACCGGAGTTAGTATAACCGGAAATATTTTATGATTGACTTATTATTAGATAGCACCAGTAATGATCTGCTGATCGATGCAACAGGAAACTGTAAGATCGGCAAAAGTGACCAGCAACACCAGGCCCTGCTGTTGTTAATTGACAAAGGCGGTCTGAAAGAAAATCCTGATGCCGGTGTAGGCGCTTTTAAATACCTGGAATCGGAACAGACAGATGTTTTCTTACGGGAGATCCGCAATCAATTTTCTGATGATGGTATGCTGATAAACAAAATCGCTTTTGAAAATAACAAACTGTCGATAGACGCTCCATACAATGACTAATGTAACAGTATCATACGGGCAAACCTGGCTCGACATTGCTTTGCAGGAGCTGGGTGACATGGAACGGGCAATTGAACTGGCGCAGTTAAATGGCCGGGCAATCACCGACGACCTGCAGGCAGGTGAAGCACTCCTGGTGCCTGACTTTGATCAGGAAAAAAGAAGCATCATTCAATTGTTCCGCAACACGGCCAACAGGCCAGCCAGTGGCGACACATTCAATGCTGCGGAACCTGGTTCAACCGGCAATGAAGGCATCGAATTCTGGGCTATTGAAAACGACTTTATAGTTTCTTAAAAGGAAATAGTATGCTGACAAATTATTTTAAACCAACACCAAAAAAATTATTGAAAATATCCCTTGCCCTCAGAGGCATGGTGGCCACCGTTAGCGGGGCCGCTTATTTTCAAAACGATCTTAAAGCAGCATTCTGGTTCCTGGTAGCAGGCGCAGGCATCGACTTTATTATTCAATGCCTCGATCCCGGTACAGGAACCGGTAAACAACAACAAGAGGCCGGCAACTAAACTTTATTACAATAAAACATTACCCAAATAATGGCACGCACGATCACTGACATACATGCCGATATTACCAGTACCCTGGTAAATGAATTCGCTGCTGTTGATATTACAATTAATCCGGCTACCTGGAGTAAGGCCAATCTGTTAAGACTGCTCACTTACATCGTAGCCGTGTGCCAATGGACCATTGAACAGTTACAGGACGCACACAAAGCAGAAGTAAATGAACTGATCGCAGCAAAGAAACCACATTCATTACGCTGGTATGCAGAAAAAGCAAAAGCATTTCAGTTTGGCCACAACCTGGCTCCGGAGCAGGATTATTATGATAATGCCGGAGTGTCTGATGAGGATATAGAAAATTCAAAGGTGGTAAAATTTGCAGCCGTTGTTCGACAAAAAAGAGCAAATGGGCGGGTGTATCTCAGGATCAAGGCAGCCAGGGCAAATGGCGCCGACCTGGCCTCACTCGCTTCGGATCAACTCTATGCCTTAAGGGAATACTTTGACAGAATAGCAGATGCGGGTGTAGACATAGAAGTTGATAGCGGCGAAGCAGATCGCCTTCAGTTAAAATTGAGGATCTATTACAACCCGCTTATCATTGGCGCTAATGGCAGCAGGCTGGATGGAACAGACGGCACTCCTGTCCCAAACGCAATAAGGGCTTATCTGCAAAACCTTCCTTTTAATGGCCTTTTTGTGCTGGCGCAATTGGTTGACGCATTACAGGCGGTAGAAGGAGTGGAAATACCGCATTTGCTCGCATGTCAAACCAGCTACGCCCAGTTTTCACCTGTCAGTGTTGATGTTGAGTATGTACCTGATAGCGGCTACTTACGTATTGACGATGCCGATCTGAATATTGAGTACATCCCGCATAGCCAGATAAAATAAGCTGAACAATGAACGAACGCATTTTCGATATAAATTATAAAAAGCTCACTACCTGGCTAACGCCTGCCATATTGCGCAAATCAAAAACAATGGCATTGTTAAACGCCCTGGTAAGCCCGGTTGTGTATATCTACAACCTGTTTTTGATCAACCGGCGCAGTAACCTGTACAAGCTGATGATCACGCCGCAGGTGTGTTATGTTGAAATGGCCCTTAATGATAAATACGATAGCAGTAACCGGAAGATAAAGATAGTGCAGCCTAAAAGAAAAGACCCTTTGTTCTTATATAAAAAATTAGAAAGCAAACCGGTTCATCTGTTTACCAAAGGCGAAGCTACAAAACCAAAAACATGGCTTTATCAAAAAGGTGAAGCCAGCGCTTTTCAATATGATTTTATTGTACAGGTACCGGCAACCGTTTCTTTTAATATGAATGAAATGTCGGCAGTAATAGACAATTATATTCTGCCCGACAAAGTGTATAAAATTTCAATTGTGTAAACATGTATAAACGAATTGATTTTTCAAAACTCGAAGGGCTTGCTACCTACCAGGATACCCTTGATTTTTTGCAAACCTCTTACCGGGAAGCAATAAGTGCCATAGCAAAGGCATTTGGAAGCAGGGTGATCGTAACTGGTGTTACCGACCTGGGCACATCCTATAGCGATGGCTGGGTAGTTATTGACGGGGAACTGATGCCTTTTGCCGGTGGCTTAAAAACAGGCCGCATAGTGGTGGAAGAGGTTTCCGATACCGAGATCTTTAATGATGGTTCCATTCAAACCGTTTATTATACCAAACGGGCAAAGCTGGGTATTACGGGCGGCTATGCATTCACTGATTTTGTACGCGTTGATACAATGGCCGCCATCAGCCAGGGATTAGGCAACCTGATCACTGCACATAACAATTTACAGGCTGCGTTTAACACGCATACGCATTCCTGGAATCAGATAACTGATAAACCGGGATCTTTCAACCCATCGCCCCACCGCCATAACTGGACCGATATTGATAACAGGCCATCCTGGAATATACTGGGCACAGGTTCGTTTTATTTTGGAGATGTACCAGGCGATAGATATATAAAGGTAGGTTTCGCATCGGTTGGCACCTCTAATTATGTTGTAGTAGGCAGTTTGCAAAGTGTGAGCGACTGGCAGTATGTTTCTAATGACAACGATGCCTTCTGGATGGTGAAAGACAAAAGGGCTGACAGCTTTTATTTAATTCTCCAGGATATTGGAAGCCACCAAAATGATCTTCGATTCGATTACGCTTTAATTTCTCTTTAACACATGGCCATACAAAACATAAATACACTTAAAAGTTGGTTTAAACGGGGCTTTAAACCATTACAACAACAGTTCTACGACTGGATGGATAGCTACTGGCATAAAAATGAGCAATTGCCCATTTCTTCAGTGAATGGCCTGGAAAACGTTTTAAACACCCTGCCTTCACAGGAATCGATCAATGCTTTAGTCACCTTGTTCCTTCCTGAACGGATCAATGCCAACGCCAATTACATTTATACGCTAAAGGCAGGCAGCCGGCTTGAATCAGTTATTATTATCCCTTCCGCCGAGGTTACTATCCGTATAGGTACAGTTGTCGGCGGGGAAGATGTAATGATAGAATCAACCATACAGGCAAATGACACGTTTATTCTTGATTGCGCCCTGTATGCGGTGGCCGATAAGCCGGTTTATATAAACGGCATTACCGCTCCAACCCAGTTTTTAATTTATAAACGGTAATAACAACACATGAAACGGATTCTTGTTTTTGCCCTTGCATTCTTATGTCTTCGTGGTTTGGGCCAGCAAATACCCAGTCAGATCCAGGCAAAAAGAGGTGTATTCACTGATAGTCTTTTTTTGAAAGACAAATGGATCAGATCCATTTCAACCAACCTGAACACTGCTGACAGCGCCAGTAACAATGTACTGGCCACAGCAAGCGCTATTGGGCCTTTAACCGGAAGCTTTATACAAAACCAGTCATCGGTAGCACAGCCTGCAGATTTTCTTTTATATGGCACAGGTGTAATTGGCTCCCATAACAGTTTTAAAAATATCCTGGCCAACTACTGGCCAACAGTATTTAATATTACCCAGGGAAGCGGGCAATATGGTTTAAGTATACAACGGGCTTCCATCGACCAGGGACCTGCAGACATTGTACTATTTAAGAATGCAGATTGGGGTTTTGATCGTCTGGCGCCTTTGTTTGCAGCAGATCCGCTTGGAACAATGCATTTTTCCGGTGTTGCAGGGAATAACACTACCATAACAAG
>NZ_JBJMLX010000412.1:0-5274 GCF_045805085.1 Niastella sp. | reverse complement strand
TTTCATCATTTAGCAGGTATTAATTAGCAGCAGTGTGCGTAACGTACAGTGAGCGGGTTAACTATAAATAATAAGCAAACAATAAAGTTCTTTTACAATACACTTTTATATAACAGATCCATCTGTTATATTAGCGAAATAGTAGATACAATAACTAAAAAACATTGTAACAACTTTTCAAAGTGAAAATGGGTTCATGATAAGAGTCCGGTTCCGCTGTAAGGCGGAACACCCCTGAATCAAAAGCATTGTCAACGTTAAAAAATAAGTGAGTTCAATTATTTTTATCAATCAATTTTAAAAACCGTTCTATGATAAGTAAGTGTTCCCTAACCACACTTCTGCTCATCATCTCCGCAGTCAGCTTTGCTCAAAACAAAGTCGATGTTGAAGGAGTATGGAAAACCCAGGACCAAAAGGACAGCCTGTTAGTAAGCGTAAGCGGCCAGAGCAATCCCGCAGTATTTATTTATTTTCCAAACAAAGCCAAGTTCTTACCATTTACCGCTAGTGGAAGCGAACTGGTACACTTTGAGCCCGATGCATCAAAAATGACATTGAGCTACGATGGCAAAACCATCACCGATGGTGCTAAAAAGTATTCAAGAGTAACTTCAGAATCTCCTGTAAACAGCAAAACTGTAACAGCAAATGCTGATGACTTCTTCGACTTCAGCACCAGCAACTATTATGCAGGTATCAACTTCTACCTGTCATCACACCCAGGCCTGCCTTTTACGCCTAATCCGGCTTTCATTGCCAAAAAGAAAGTGAAAGAGATCAAAATTGAAAAATGGTTCCTGCGGGCAAGCGGAAGCGGTGGTTCTCCTTCAGGCCAGAAAGAATATGACCTGGTTTATACTTTTAATGCTACCGGCCTCATCACCACTGTACAGGTAATACCTGCAGGTGTTGGTCAGGAAACAGATACATGGACTTACTCATACAACGGCGATAAACTGCAAAAGATCAGCTCGCCCGGCAGAGTATTACAATTCGATAACGACAACTGGGAAGTAGATAACCGTCAACAGAAAAAAGTGCCGTTCATCTTCCCTATGTGGCAATATAATGGCAGCTCAAAACCAGTTGCGGCTATCCTGCCTTATATGACCGGCGTTCCGCTGAATCAATATTCTTACAATAGCGCCAACCAGTTGGAAAAGATCTGTTCGAAAGATGTTAGCGAACCGAACATCCTGCAACATTGCACCAGCATTGATTATGATAAAAACGGTTCACCGATAAAAATAACAGAGATCAAGATCAGTAAATAAGTGCCAACCACTTACTATCATATAGAAAATGTCCCGATTCATCGGGACATTTTTCTTTTAGTACACTCCTCTCCCACTGCATTTCCAGCGCACAATATATTACACAAAAAGTTGCAGGCTCCTTTCTGGTTACCTGGGTAAATACAGGTGATTATTTAACCAAAACACTACAACATTTTCGATTTTCCACATGTTGTGTATAAGTAACTTTACTAAAATGATGTTCCAAATAATTATATTTGGAATAGATGAAATAAGAAGACGCCAGGAGTATTATCCTGTATTTGTGAAACCTAAATTGACGCGCATTGACAGAAACTATAATTAGCCTTGAAACAGTAAACCCTATTGAGTTTTTCGGTGTAAACAACCAAAAACTGGATATTCTCAAGAAAAAATTCCCGCTTCTTAAAATTCTTTCAAGAGGAACCCAAATTAAATTAAGCGGCTCGCCTGAGCAAGTGGAAAGCGCCAAGGAAAAAATTGACCTCATCGTTCAATACCTGGAGCGTAATGGCCATATGAGCGAGAACTATTTTGAGCAGATCCTGGGAGGCGACGATGCAGAAACCGTTGATAATTTTATCGACCGCAATCCCAATGACATACTCGTTTTTGGTCCCAACGGAAAAACAGTACGGGCACGCACCATCAATCAGAAAAGACTGGTGCATGAAGCTGAAAAAAATGACATTGTATTTGCCATCGGTCCGGCCGGTACCGGTAAAACCTATACCGCGGTAGCCCTGGCCGTTCGGGCATTGAAAAACAAAATGGTCAAAAAGATCATTCTTACGCGCCCTGCGGTGGAAGCCGGTGAAAGCCTTGGTTTCCTGCCCGGCGATCTCAAGGAGAAGATCGATCCCTATCTGCGTCCCTTGTATGATGCGCTCGACGATATGATCCCCGCCGATAAACTGGGGTATTATATGAGCACCCGCGTTATTGAAATTGCGCCCCTGGCTTACATGCGGGGTCGTACGCTCGATAATGCCTTTATCATCCTGGATGAGGCGCAAAACTCAACCGATCTGCAGCTCAAGATGTTTCTGACCCGTATTGGGGCCAATGCCAAAGCCATTATTACCGGTGATCTGACGCAGATCGATCTGCCGAAAAATCAACGCAGTGGTTTGGAGAAAGCAGCCCGCATTCTCAGGAATATCGACGGCATCGCTCAAATTGAACTGGATGAAGAAGACGTGGTGCGTCACCGCCTCGTAAAAGCCATTATCAGGGCCTACGACAAGGAGCACAAGGAAAGTGATGTTCATCCCGATCAACGACCCCGCGAGCATTGGCGCGACCGGAAAGAACGCACTGATCGTTCAGAGGAAAGTAAGTAGTTTAGGTAGTTCTGAAATAAGAAAAAGGAAGTATGAAGTCGGGTTTACCTGATTTTGTATTTCCTTTTTTCGTGAACCGCCCCCCACTTAACACACATTACACTAAAAAAGCATAGACTTTTTCCCCGGTAGTGCCTATTTTTGTTGATTATGAAGAAATTAATTGCCAGTTTTTGCCTTTTGACTGCTGCTTCCTGTAAACCGGGCAGCGAAGGTTATAAAAAAGCTGAAGATGCGCAGGATGCCGGCACCGAGTTCATTCGTGCCTCACTGGATGGAGATTATGATAAGGCGGCGTTTTATTTATTGAAAGATTCTACCAATACCTTGCTGTTCGAAAAGCAACAGGCTAATTACAAACAGCTGAGCAGCAAAGAAAAAGACAAAAACAAATCAGCCACTATACGCCCGGTTGCCATCACCAACGACAACGATTCAACCGTTGAATACAAATATTACCATACCGCCAACCCGGCCGATACCACCACTTTACGCATCATTCGCCACCAGGATACCTGGCTGGTTGACCTGAAGTCGGTTATTAAAATGTAATTACAGACCATGACAGTAAATGTTGCCGGTTGTTTTTTTATGTAGTTACTTTGCGCCCCTGATCCCGGTTGAGCCGGGACATAATCCTAAAATCCGCCCTATTTTTAACCGGGTCCATACATGATTGTTACTTGCCATATGAAGCAGAACTTATTATAGATTTGCTTAAATTTTAAAAACAATATGATAACTGTTTCCCATCCCTGGCATGGCGTGTCTCCTGGTGATCAGGCTCCACGAATTGTAAATGCACTGATTGAGATTCCGCAGGGGTCCAGGGCTAAGTATGAAATTGATAAGGAAAGCGGCTTGTTGAAGCTGGACCGGATCATTTATTCTTCATTCTATTATCCATGTAACTATGGATTCATTCCTCAAACATACGGCGACGATAAAGATCCACTTGATATATTAGTAATTACCTCACAACCCGTACAGGCTATGTGTTTGATGGAAGCCAAGGTAATTGGTGTTATGCAAATGATCGATAACGGCGATGGCGACGACAAGATCATTGCTGTTGCTAACACCGATCCCAGCGTAAGACACTACAACAACATTGAAGAAATTCCACCGCATTTCTTTGATGAATTACGCCACTTCTTCGAAGAGTATAAAACGCTTGAAAATAAAAAAGTAGAAGTGAATGAATTCGGTGATAAAGCCAAAGCCCTGGCCATTATCGAAGACGCCATGAAACTGTACAACGAAACGTTCAAGAACAAGAAATAATCTTCTTTATAAAACCGGAAGTAAGTCAACCAGACCTGCTTCCGGTTTTATCATCTATCCATTTTTTCTTTCTCCCTGCTGACATAGGGTTGTCACCAACCCCTGGTTACTTTGTATCTACAAAAACACAACACTATGTCAATTATCCCAATGCTTTTAAAAGAAATGGAGCAGGAAGCGCAAACCACGCGTAAAATGCTGTCAAGAATTCCGGATGACAAATTCAGCTGGAAGCCCCACGAAAAAAGCATGACCATTCAACAACTGGCTACCCATCTTGCTGAATTACCAGCCTGGGTTAGTTTTGCCCTTACTACCAGCGAACTTGATTTTGCGGCCAATCCATACAAACCTTCAGCCATCACCACCTCTGCCGGGATCCTGGAAACGTTTGAAAGATCTTATACTGATGGAAAAGCGCACCTGGAAAAAGCGACTGAAGCAGACCTGCTGCCCAATTGGACATTACGCAATGGAGAAGAAATTTATAGCGTATCTACAAAAGCTGAAGTAATAAGAATGGCATTCTGTCAAATAGTGCACCACCGCGCGCAACTGGGTGTATTCTTACGATTACTGGATATACCTATACCCGGTAGCTATGGGCCGAGTGCTGATGAAATGTAAAAATTAATATTAAGTGGCAAGTATGAGGTCAGGGGCATCTGATCTCATACTTGTTTTTTTGCAATCGGCAATTACTGATCAACTGGTCAACTGGTTAACTGGTCAACTCTAAAAGTATCTCTTAATAATCCGCAACTGATGCGTACGCAACCCTGTATCAACGTTCACGATCCCCGCATTATCGATCTTATCAATACGCACATTGCCGGCGGAATGAATAATCTCGTGATCGTTCAACAAGATGCCGACATGGGTTATGCGCCCTTCGGCATTATCAAAAAAAGCCAGGTCGCCACAATGCGCTTCCTGTAAAAAGCCAACTACTTCGCCCTGGCCGGCCTGCAAATAGGCATCGCGTAACAGGGGAATATTAAAAAACCGAAATACCTGCTGCGTAAACCCGCTGCAATCGATACCAAATACAGAGCGTCCGCCCCAGAGATAGGGCGTATTCAACGCCTGTTCGGCCCGCTGCCTGATGGCCGCGCCTTCCGGCTTTACATTGGTAGTATTCCAGGTAGCCGCTTTTCCGTAATCGATTCTTAATACACCAGACAGGTGTTTGGCATTTTCCGCATCCAGCACGGGAATACCCGCAGGCACATGCGCCGGAACGTTATTTATGGTAACGGCATTGATCCAGTCTGACGTGAATAATTTCGTTTGGCTGTTGTTATCCCAGGCATCGGTAATGGCCAGCTGGCTTCGCTGGCACCAGCCTTCATACCCATCGTTCAGGC
>NZ_JBJMLX010000411.1:0-16067 GCF_045805085.1 Niastella sp. | reverse complement strand
CCCCGAACAACATACATTGAACCCGGTATATGAAAATATCTTTAAAACCCTGCATACAGCCACCCGACTCGATGATGCGCATGAGCTGATGTTTGAAGTAGGGGCCTTCGGCGGTAATGCGTCAACCGATAGTAAGCTGGGTTATTATAATGGCCTCCGTGTCAACGCCAGTTCAAAATTCGGCGGCGGTGGAGGTGGTATCAACCCCCTGCCTACATATTTCTATGAATTCGATTCTATTGGCGATTGCCGTCGCGATGTAACCATCAATATTTTTGAAATTGATACAGCCAGTAAAAAGCTTATGAACATAGCCACTACCATGACCGATGGCAAGTTCAGAAGATCATGGACCAACATAACAGGCACATCGCAAAACCTGGCCATCAACTGGCCCATCCTGCGCTTTGCAGATATTCTGTTGATGTATGCCGAAGCGGACAATGAATTGAATAATGGACCCTCTGCCGATGCCATCACTGCCTTTGAGCGCGTAAGAAAACGGGCGTTTGCAGGGTTTGAAAGCCGCATGGGTACAACGCCTACAGATAAAGATGGTTTCTTTAAAGCCATTGTACAGGAACGCCTGTTGGAGTTTGGTGGCGAAGGTATTCGCAAATACGACCTCATTCGCTGGAACATGCTGGGCAGTAAAATTGATGAGACCCGCCAAAAGCTGCGCGACTTTATGAATGGTGTTGGCCGCTATGCCAACCTGCCTTTATATGTGTATACAAAACCGGCCACCTATAACCTGGTAGCTTCAGTAGATGAAATAAAGACCCTTGATTTTCCTAATGGCGCTCCTGTTTCGCAGGCGCTGTTTACGCCAGGCACAGGAAGCAGCTCCGCACCTAACGGTTATTTTACCAAAAACTGGCGCGCGTCGGTGAACGAAGATTACCTCACGGGTGATCTGAAAGGATATGCCAACAAGTTTGAGGCAAATAAAAAAGAGTTGTTCCCTATACCTACCAGTGTGATCAATACGAATTATAACATGGCCCAGAATTGGGGGTATTAATCATCCACCTAAACCACTATTAAAATGAAGAGCGTAATCAATAAATATAAAAGAATAATAGTGCCGGCGATGGTGCTGGCGTTGGGAATAGTATCGTGCAGGAAAGATGAAGTGGGAAGCAACGAGCTGGTTCGCATGTTCATGCCAGGTGATATTTCTGTGGTTAGCGGCGATACGATCGCCACCTTATCGTGGAAAGCATCCCTGTATACAACAGGTACCGATGTTTCCTATACTATTGAATTATCAAGAGATTCCCTGTTTGCCGGAACGCCTGAATTGTCGCAGGTTACTCAAAGTACCCAGATAACGGTTACCGACAGGCAGCTGGCTGTTAGGCAAAAATACTATGCCCGGTTAAAAGCCAATGCAATAGGCAATAGTGATGAATCAAAATGGCTGCACAGCAGCGGCATGACACCCATTAAAGGCGAACAGTACTTAAGACCCATATTGGATGGCGAGCTTACCGACAATAAAGTAACGCTCAGATGGGTAGTGAATCCGGGCTTTACCAAAATTACGCTTACGCCTGGTACCGGTTCTCCCATAACTGTGAATCTGGATGCTACTGATATTGCTGCGGGTAAAAAAACGATCTCAGGACTTAGCCCTAAAACCACTTACGATGCCGCCATTTTTCTTGGACCGGCTCAGAAAGGATATTTAACATTTACCACTTTTGCAGGCACACCAACAGGTGCTAACGTAGTGATGGTACAGCCTACCGACGACCTGGCCACTATGCTGGCAACTTCAGTTGCGACCGGAACTATATTTGTGTTGCAGCAGGGAACAAAATACACCAATGATGGTACTATTAAACTGCCTGACAATGCCTCATTTACCATTTGGGGACAACCGGGGCCTGTTAAACCCATCCTTGCTTTTAACCTGGTAACCTTGCCAGTCAATGGTGGCGGCATAATAAAATTCGAGAACCTGGATATTACCGGTTATCAGAATGCAGACCCCGCTCTGACCAAACGAGCCTATTTCTTCAATCAGGGTGCGTCAAGTACTACAGCAGAGATCAATTTTGAGAATTGCACCATTCGTAATATGGCGAACTCGCCATTGCGGTTACAGGGAAATCTTAATACGATCGTTATCAATATCGAAAAGGTGATTGTAAATAAATGCATCGTATATGATATTGGTTGGCCAGGCGGTAGTTATGCTTTTATCCACAATACAGCTGTTGCAGGTAAGTATAATAACATTGTTGTCACTAATAATACTTTTTACAATATTGGTTATGGATTGATCGTGCACAATACGTTGGCTCCTGCATCAGTTCAGGTTGATAACAATACTTTTTACAATGTTACCGGGGATGCCCATTATATGTTCGATTTTAAAGCCCTTGTTATACCGAATTTCTCCTTTATCAATAATGTGGTGGGTAAAACAGCGTCGGCTGCGGGAACGGCAAAAGGAGTACAGTCGGGCACGCCGCCTACTGTGGGTAACAATACCTACAAAACAACAGACTGTATTTTTGCTTCCAGTCCAATTGCTAACGTTGCTGATTATGGTAAAGCCAGTACAGACCTGTTTGTAGACCCTGCCGCAGCAAACTTCATCTTTAAAGATGTGAACTTCCTGGGAAGATCTACCAGTGGTGATCCCAGGTGGCGGTATTAACAATTGAAAAATATCAGAACTGGTATTTTTACCGAAGATTTGTAAGAACTATTTGCGTATGATAAAGAGAATAAATGTTATTGGAACAGTTTTTTGCTGCCTGTCATTGTTTATTTCGGCAAAAGCACAAACCATTGCCTTTCCCGGTGCAGAAGGATTTGGCCAGTATACCACTGGCGGCCGGGGCGGCAAAGTGTATGTGGTAACCACGCTCGATGACAGTGGCCCGGGTAGTTTGAGAAACGCAGTAGAGGCAAAAGAGCCGCGGGTGGTAGTGTTTGCTGTTTCTGGTACCATTCATTTACAATCGAAACTGGAAATAAAAGGTAACATAACCATTGCCGGGCAGTCGGCGCCCGGCGATGGTATTTGTCTGGCAGATTATTCAGTTGGGTTGGGTGGTGATAACATCATTGTACGCTATATGCGGTTCCGCATGGGCGATAAAAACCAAAAGGGTGGAATGGTCGATGGCAATGGCGGTGACGACGCATTTGGCGGAACCCGGCGCCGGAATATCATCGTTGACCATTGCTCCGTAAGCTGGAGCACCGACGAAGTTTTATCGGTCTACAATGGCGACAGCACCACCTTGCAATGGAACCTCATTGCAGAACCATTGAACTACAGCTATCATTTTGAAAAGGGCGATACAGATTATGAGCATCATGGCTATGGCGGTATCTGGGGCGGGAAACATTTCTCGGGCCACCACAACCTGTTTGCGCATTGCAACAGCCGCAATCCGCGGTTCAATGGCAACAGGCAGGGCATCGAAGAGAATGTTGATTTCCGCAATAATGTGATCTACGACTGGGGTATTAACAGTGCCTATGCCGGTGAGGGCGGTAATTACAATATGGTGAACAATTATTATCGTTACGGGCCCAACACTAATAAAAAGGTGCTATATCGGATCATGAACCCGTGGAAAAATGCGAAATTACCTTATGGAAAATTTTTTATAGATGGGAATTATGTAGATGGATCGGCTGAAGTAACCGGTAACAACTGGCAGGGCGTTCAGGTTGGTGAAAAACAAGCTGACGACCCGGCCCTGGCAAAAGCAGATGCGCCTTTTTCTACAGTACCTGTAACCACGCAAAACGCCAAAGACGCCTATGAACTGGTGTTGAAAAATGCAGGTTGCAGTTTCAAAAGAGATACGCTCGATGCACGGGTTATCAATGAGGTAAAACATCGCGGTGGTCGCTTTGTGGATGTGCAGGGTGGTTATCCCCATGTTACGGACTATGAAGCCACCGTACATGCATGGCCCACGTTGAGATCATTGCCGGCCCCGGCCGATAAAGACCAGGATGGCATGCCCGATGCATGGGAAGCAAAACATGCGTTGGATCCTGCTGATGCCGGCGATGCGTCGGTGTATAAGCTCGACAAGCAGTATACTAATATAGAGGTGTATTTGAATGAGTTGGTTAAGTAGAGTTGATCAGTTGACGAGTTGACAAGTTAACACGTTGACAAGTTAATGAGAAAGAAAATGGTTAGGTTGAATTAAGTAGAAAGTTGATAGGGTTGAAAGAGTTGATAAAGGGAACATGAGATAAGAAGTAAAAGTAGGAGTTAAGGAGGTCGAAACGTTTAACAGGTTGAGTAATGACGCGAGGCTGTATTCCCCCCTCCACCGGAGGGGGCCGGGGGGAGGTCCCACAAAATAAACAGAGATGAACAGAATACTTGCTATAGGACTAATGATGTTAGCCGCCTTTGCCATGCCGCCGAAAAAGAAGATTACGGTTTGGTTGATAGGCGATTCAACGATGGCGATAAAAGACCCAAAGACCTACCCGGAAACGGGCTGGGGGATGCCTTTTGTTTATTTCTTTGATTCTACGGTAAAAGTAGATAACCGTGCACAGAATGGTCGTAGCACAAGGACGTTTATGGAAGAAGGCCGCTGGCAGCCAGTGGTAGATGCCATGCAGGAAGGAGATTATGTATTTGTGCAGTTCGGGCACAACGATGAAGTAAAAACAAAAAAGAGCTACACTACCGAAGAAGCATTTAAAGCCAACCTGGTTAAATATATAACCGATACCCGCAGCAAAAAAGCAAACCCGGTGTTGCTGACCCCCGTTGCCCGCCGTAGTTTCGATTCAACAGGTCACGTGACAGGCACACATGATGTATATGCGCAAATTGTGCGCAATGTGGCCAAAGAAAACAACGTGCCATTGATTGACCTGGATAAAGAAGCACAGGCATTGTACCAGCAATGGGGTGTAGAAAAATCGAAGTTGTTGTTCAATCAGCTCGCCCCGGGTGAACACCCCAACTACCCGCAGGGCAAAGAAGACAATACCCACTTCAACGAGCTCGGCGCCCGCATGATAGCGGAGATCGTGTTGAAGAACATGAGGAGTTTGAACCTTGAGCTTGTTGAGAGAGTGAGGAAGTAGTTGATAGGGTTGGCAAGTTAAGAAGTTGGCAAGTTAACAAGTTGACGAGTTGACCAGTTAACCAGGGAATACATTCACATCTGCTGTACGAATAAAAAGTCGGAATTCTGAAAAAGTAGAGGACCGAAAATGGGAGCGATGCCCAAATGGGAAGCGTTTGCCGTTTCACGTTTCACGTTTTACGATTCAGGATTGCCGATTCACGATTGCCGATTCACGAACAACTAACGATAGCATATGCGAAAATTTACACACCTTGTCATTGTATTTTGCTGCTGCCTGTTTGCTATAACAGCACAGGCCCAGCCATCATTCCCGGGCGCCGAAGGCGCCGGCATGAATGCTTCAGGGGGGCGCGGCACTGCTGCAGTCGCCACCACTGTGTTTGAAGTGACCAACCTGAATGATGATAACCTGCCCGGTAGCCTGCGATATGCAGTAAGCGCAACCGCTACTTATCGAACGGTAGTATTCAGGGTCTCGGGTACCATCCACCTCAATTCCAAATTAAATATCAGGGCCAACACCACTATTGCGGGACAAACAGCGCCCGGCGGTGGTATTTGTCTGGCCGATTTCCCGGTAGTGATCTCCGGCGATAACGTGATCGTTCGCTATATGCGTTTTCGCCTGGGCGATAAGAACCAGAAAAAAGTAGATGCCAACGGCAACCCCGTTGATGGCAGTGGCGGTGATGACGCCTTTGGCGCCCTGGGGCCTAATAATCTCATTGTCGACCACTGTAGCGTAAGCTGGAGTGACGATGAAGCGCTCACTATTTATCGGGGTGATAACTTAACCATCCAATGGTGCCTGCTTACCGAGCCGCTCAATTATTCCTATCACTTTGAAACAGGCGATACCGGTTATGAACACCATGGTTATAATGGTATTCAGGGTGGAAAACATGCTTCCATCCACCACAACCTGTATGCACATGCCAAAAACCGTAACCCGCGTTTTTCAGGCATCAGTACCTATACACCCAATACCATCGGGGTTGAAAATGTAGATTTCTACAATAACGTGATCTACAACTGGGGCATTAATACTGTGTATGGCGGCGAAGGAGGCAACTATAATGTAATGAACAACTATTACAAATATGGACCCAATACTTCAAGCGGTGTTCGGTACCGCATTTGTAACCCTAGCTTTTCGGGAACAATGCCCAACCCAACAATACCCTGGGGTAAATGGTATGTGAACGGAAACTACGTGGATGGATCTACCCAGAACACCAATAATAACTGGTCGGGTGTGGAGATGGGCACAACGGCTGCTGATACCGTACAGGCAAAAGCGAATACCGAGTTTGTTTTAGGATTTACCAAAAACATCCAACCAGCTGTCGATGCTTTTGATGCCGTGTTACTGGGGGCCGGCGCTACCTTACCAGCTCGCGATACACTCGATCAGCGTATCGTCAATGATGTGCGCAACCGAACCGGCCGTCATATCGATGTGCAGGGCGATTATCCACACGGTACCGATTACAGTCTGACAGTTAATGCCTGGCCAACTTTAAATTCAGCTATAGCCCCGGTTGATACCGATCACGATGGAATGCCCGACACCTGGGAAACCAGTCATGGTTTGAACCCGAACGATGCAGCCGATAGAAATGTATATGATGGTAATGGTTATACCATGCTGGAGAATTATTTAAACGGGGTAACCGCTTCCAATCCGGGCCCGGTAATCGTGGCGGGTGGAACCCTGGCCAGTTTTTCACAATCGATCGGCAGTCCGTCAACAGCCAGTACCTATTCGGTGGCCGGTTACAACCTTACAGGCAATGTAACCATTACCCCGCCTGCTTCTTATGAATTATCGCTCGATGGAAATACCTGGTATGGCAGCGCCAATCCAATAGTATTAACACCCACATCTGGTACGCTGACCAGTACCACCATTATGGTGCGGTTGAATGCATCAGCGGCTGGTAATTACAATGGAAATATTGTTCATATCAGCGCAGGCGCTGCTACTATTAATATGTCGGTAACAGGAACAGCTGCTTCGGCCACTGTAGGGCTGGGCACTTATCCCACCATGGATGGTGGTTTTGAAAAACAAACAGTGGGGGCTGTTTCCACAGCGGCGCCAACAGGAGCTGGGAATGCTGTTACTACGGTTTGGACCACCAGCGGTTCGGCAACTATTAAAAGTGATGGAACAGCCAGATCGGGCGGTAACTATTTCACCTATACGAGCACCAGCACCAGTACCAAAAATAGTTTTGCGCCTTCACAAACCAATCCGCTTTATCCCAACGACACAAAATTTATTGTTCAATATTATTACTGGGCGGCTGCGCCAACCGGCAGCAATAGCGTGAGCGGATTGATCGCCGTTACCGACAACACCAGCGCCACCAATTTTACAACCAGTTATCAAACGCTGGCCTGGACAGCAACCAGCGGCGCGTGGATGAAAGCTACCTCTGTCCGCAATGTAAATCCCACCACCTATACGCCCAACCTGTTTTTGGCCGGCTTCCGTTTTAATGGGGGTGGCGCAGTGATAACCCAGCCTTTCGATGTAGATGACTTTGTAGTATATGCAGCAGATAATCAAAGTAATCCGGCGCCTGATGTAACAGTGCCCGATGTGGCTACTGCCCCCACCGCAATTGCTAATGCGAATAAAACAATCACCGTAAACTGGACGGCCCCTGCTACTGGTATAGATGGTGGTGGGTATGTGGTAGTACGCAGCACGGCGTCTACTGCGCCCGCTCCCAATGCCAACGGCATCTATATTGAAGGTAATACCATGGGCATTGGTTATAAAGTAGTAAGTCAGGGTGTAACCACTTCTTATACTGATAATGACGCCAGTTTAACAGCCGGCACTACCTACTACTATTATATTTTTACGGTTGACAAAGCATATAACTATTCCGCTACAGCGGCAACGGCCAATGCAACCCTCAATGGGGGAACAAATCCCACCGGACCGTCTGCCGGGGCAAAGGCCGTGGTAGCCAAAGATGGCAGTGGCAATTATACCAGTATACAGGCCGCTATCGATGCTGCGCCCACCAATCAAACAGCGCCGTATAAAATTTATATTAAAAAGGGCAAGTATGTTGAAACGGTGAACATTGCCGGTAGTAAACCTTTTATTCAATTGGTAGGGGAAAGCCTGGCCGAAACCATTATCTCATCCGATAATTATTCAGGCAAGGCCAATCCGGCCGGAGGTACCTATGGTACTTCTACCTGTGCCACAGTAACCATCAGTGCAAATGATGTGATGATGATGAACCTGTCAATAGAAAATGCAACCGGGTATGGTATCAACGCCAATGCCCTGGTGCCGGCGCCAGGCGATGGTCCGCAGGCGGTGGCAGTGTATACCACTTCTGACCGCGTTGTATTTTATAATTGCCGCATGAATGGTGGACAGGACACGTATTATGGTGGCAACGTTAAAGCAACAAGATGCTATTTCAAGAATTGTTATGTAGACGGAAATACCGATTTCCTCTTCGGTTCTTCCACTATTATCTTCGATACCTGTATCATTTATCCGCGTACGCGGCTAGATAATCAAACCGGCGGTTATGTTACTGCAGTGAACACCAAGCTGGAATCAGGCTATGGCTATGTGTTCCGCGATTGCAGGATCACAAAGAACAGAGGCTTTACCTTGTATTCACTGGGCCGTCCCTGGCAAAATGATGCCGGCACAGCCGATGCCGCCAAGAGCCGCAATAAAGTCGCCTTCCTGAATACGCTAATGGGATCAACCATAAGATCAGACGGGTGGAGCACCTGGGATGCAGGTACCAATACCAGTTTCATTACGTATGGCGAATACAATTCAAAAAATTATGATGGCACTCCGGTGAATGTAAGCAGCCGGTTGTCATGGTCAAAACAATTAACAGCTGCCGATGCCGCAAAATATTATAACAACGATACGGTTTTTATAAATGCCAATACCCCGGTAATGACCAAATGGGATCCCTTTGCTACCTGGCCCGAATTGAATGCGACATTTAAACCCGAATTGGCCGTATCGAACCTGATCGCTAAAAAAGGAACAAACACCACCACCTTAACCTGGAATCTGTCGTGGCCCATGACCGGCATTACCTGTGATCTGTACCGCAGTAACGACAAAACAAATTTCACATTGGTAAGCACCCAGGTAAGCACTGAAGATTCGGCCTGTAATTTTAATTTTACCGAGAACATCCCACCGCCCGGACAAACTTATTATTATATAGTAAGAACGTCCAAATCCGGCTATACAAATTGTACATCCGATACTACCTCGGCAACGAGCACACCCACGATCACCGTGTTTGGCGCCCTGGGTAGTTTTTTACAGGGACTGGGAAAACCATCCAAAACGCAAACCTATATAGTGGCAGGCGCTAACCTGATGAACAATCTTACCATAACGCCACCGGCAGGTTACCAGGTGTCGATCGATAATACGAACTGGTTTGGGAGCAGCGCCCCTGTTTCCATAACGCCTGCCAGTGGTACAATTGCCAATACCACAGTTTATGTACGGCTCAATGCAACGGCCATTGGATCAAACAACGGTAATATTGTAAACGCTTCCACCAATGCCACGGCGGTGAATGTAGCCGTGACCGGTACTATTCAGGCAGATTCATTAGTAGATGGCATATTACTGGAGCAATGGCCTTTAACGGTCAACAACCAGGATGATGCCACGGTGCGGGCAGCAGGGGTTATTGGTACAACACCTGTGTTAAATAAACTGGTGTTATCGAACGGAGTGGAACCCACCGTTCCTGCTTATGGCACTTTGCACGGACAGGCATATGCGGCAACCGCCGATGGATCGTGGACCACCGCCAGTGGCGGACCGGGTGGTACCCTGAACAGGTTATTCTACGAACAGTTCAACGTAGTAGCTGCCACTACACACACCATGCGGGTAGACTCAATACTTTTATCAACTTCATTTTACAATACATCCAGTGGCACTAAAATGGCGGTAGTGTATTCCAAAACCGGTTTCAGAACAGATTCAACAGAAATAAGCGTAGCTATAAAAAATGGAACACCACTCACTGCAAGCATCAATGGCAACTTCACCAATGCCTTTGATGTAAGTAACCAAACGAGCGGTAACCCCGATGTGTTTGCCCTGTTGCTGAATGGGTCTGCCGGTGTGACCATGAGATCCGGTGATACACTTTCATTCCGTATTTATCATTGCACTGGTTCAGGCAGTACCATAAGATATGCGAAGCTGAAAAATGTACTGGTGAAAGGAACAACGACAGCGAATAAAGTGACGCAGCCTGTACAACCAATGAACCCGGCGATGACCATCAATAGTAATTTGCAACGGTTCTCACAAACGCTTGGCAGGCCAACAGACGCGCAGGCTTTCCTGGTAACAGGTACCGGGCTAAGCGCACCGGTTTCCTTTACCCCGGCTGAAGGATATGAGCTCTCAGTTGATTCAGGCAAAAAATGGTATGGCACGAATGTTCCGGCAATATCCCCTAATGCTAATAATTCGGTAACAGCATCTGTAATGGTGCGGTTAAATGCGGCAGGTGTAGGAGGGTATGAGGGAAATATATCGGTTCAAACCAGTGGTATGGCTACTATAAATGTACCGGTGACAGGAATTGCTTATGGGGTATACACCATCAATCCAAACCCGGCAGGCAATTATGTAAATGTGTACCATGCAAATTTGTTTACCGTGGCAGTTATCCGACTGTATAATTTGAATGGACACCTGCTTGGGACTTATTACAGCAAACCGGCCAGCAATTATACCACTCTTAATATAAGCGCCTTGCCAAATGGAATGTATTTTGTAGAGTTAGAGCGGTTAAAGGAAAAAGTGTTGTTGAAGTTTATTAAACAATAACAGGGCTGTCAGCAACTAAAAGTAAGCATATTGCGTCTACCTTTCGACTCCGCTCTGAGCATTCCTGCTTTGAGCGGAGTCGAAAATTTAAAGGACTAATTTTAATAAAACGATTGATATGAATGGCAGGATCACTTCTTTGTTGGTTGCATTTGTGCTGGGATCTTTTGTCTTGCAGGCGCAGGAGTTTATTCCACTATGGCCCACTGGCAAAATGCCCAATACAAAGGGCATGCATTTGAAAGATAGTATCAACAATGAACGGTTGTTCCAGGTGGGTAATCCCGGAATGACGGCTTTCTTTCCCTCCATACAGGAAAATAAACAATGCGCTGTTATTATTTGTCCTGGTGGCGGCTATCACCACGAGTCGTTTCAGATAAGCGGCTTTCAACTGGCCAAATGGTTTAATACGATGGGCATTGCTGCCTTTGTGCTGAATTATCGATTACCTCTTTCGCCCGACCTGGTGCATCGCGAATTGGGTCCCTTGCAGGATGCAGAACGCGCCATGCGTATCATTCGCGCCAATGCCGGTAAGTATAACATTCAACCAAACAAGATTGGCATTATGGGTGTGTCAGCAGGCGGTCACCTGGCAGCCTGGCTGGGCAATACCGGCGATGATGTAGCAGCTATTGGCGACTCGCTCAACAGTGTATCCTTTCGTCCGGATTTTACCATCCTGGTATCACCGGTGATCACCCTGGGACAATATGCTCATAAAGGCAGTCGCGAAAATTTACTGGGCGCCAATCCTTCAAAAGAAATGATTGATAAATTTTCCATGGAGTTGCAGGTAAAATCTACCACGCCTCCCTGTTTTATTGCAGATGCGTTCAATGATAAAGCCGTTGATCCGCGTAACAGTCTGATGTTCTACCAGGCATTGCTGGATAAAAATATTCCTGCCAGCTTTCATGTGTTTCCACAGGGCGGCCATAATATTGCCCTGCGCAACAATCCCGGTTCTACCCAGCAATGGACAGCATTATGTGAAGCCTGGTTATTGGAAATGGGATTTTTGAAATAGTTTATAGGTTAATAAGTTCTTGAGTTATTAAGTTGGTAGCTCAATTATTTATTTGACTTATGAACCTACGAACTCAATAACTTACAAACTCAATAACAAAGGGATGAAAAGAATCTGTTTTCTCTTGTTTTTACTGGCGCCAGTTGTATATGTAAGCGCCCAACAACAGACTTATCCAAAATATTTAACAGTGGCGCAGGATGGTAGTGGAAATTATAAAACCATTCAGGAAGCGGTAAATGCCATGCGCGATTTTTCCCAGGAGCGCGTAACCATTTTTATTAAGAAAGGCGTGTACCATGAAAAGCTGGTTGTTCCGTCCTGGAAGACAAACATTAGCTTGTTAGGGGAGAGCCGCGACAGCACCATCATCACCAATGACGATTTCAGTGGCAAACCGCTGCCACATGGCCTCGATACTGCCAGCGGGCGGGATAAATACAGCACCTTTAATTCATATACTGTAATAGTAAAGGGCAATGATTTCAGGGCCGAAAACCTCACCATACAAAATGCCGCAGGTCGGGTTGGGCAGGCCGTAGCCCTGCATGCCGAAAGCGATCGTTGCGAAATAATAAACTGTCGTTTACTCGGCAACCAGGATACTTTATATGTGGGCATCGACAGCAGCCGCCAGTATTATAAAAATTGTTTTATAGAAGGCACTACCGATTTTATTTTTGGTCCGGCCACCTGTGTGTTTGAAAATTGTACTATCAAAAGCCTGATGAATTCTTACATCACGGCCGCATCAACCACGCCGCGCCAGTCATATGGATTTGTATTTTTCGATTGCACCCTCATTGCCGATACCGCAGCGAAAAAGGTCTTGCTGGGCCGGCCCTGGCGCCCATATGCAAGAACTGTTTACATCAATACAAAAATGGGCGAACATATTGCTCCCATTGGTTGGGACAACTGGCGCAATCCCGAAAATGAAAAGACAGCGTTCTACGCAGAATACAACAGCAGTGGCCCCGGCGCCAATACCTCAGGCCGCGCTGCCTGGTCGCACCAATTAACCAAAAAAGAAGCGGCAGCGTATACGTTGAGGAATATCTTTGGGGACTGGGCTCCTTCGGAGTAGTTGATCAGTTGACAAGTTAACAAGTTAACAAGTTAACAAGTTAACAAGTTAACAGTTTGACGTGAAAGAAGAAGGTTAGGTGGAATAAAGCAGGAGGTTGATAGGGTTGAAAAAGTTGATAGGGTTGATAATGGGCCAAGTGTTAAAAGGAGTGAAAAATGGAAATAGAGAGGAATGTTGCATCCTCGCGAGCCATCTTTGCCCTCTGCTTCGCCCTCCGTCCGCGTGTCGCTGAAGCTTTAGCGGAGGCGCAAGCTTTAGCGTAGGAGGGCCCTTTGCCTTTTTCCATCATTGACAATTCAAGAAACACGATATAATGAAGAAACTATTTGTATTAGCATTTTCTCTCTTAAGTTTAAGTAGCATCGCACAGCAACCCTACGTATCAAAAGTGTGGGTATCGGATAATATGAACGGAACCTATAAGAACCCGGTTTTGTATGCCGATTATTCCGACCCTGATGCGTGCCGGGTGGGTGATGATTATTATTTAGTGGCATCCAGCTTTGATGGTATTCCCGGGTTGCCTATTCTGCATTCAAAAGACCTGGTAAACTGGAGCATCATTGGCCATGCATTAAAACGCCAGCCGCCTTACGATCATTTTTCAACAACCCAGCATGGCAATGGCGTATGGGCGCCTTCCATCCGGTATCACAATGGTGAGTTTTACATTTATTACCCTGATCCGGATTTTGGCATCTATGTAGTAAAATCAAAAAACATCACCGGTCCCTGGACAGACCCCATCATGGTAGAATCCGGCAAAGGATTGATCGATCCCTGTCCGTTGTGGGATGATGATGGCAAAGTGTACCTTGTTCATGCCTTTGCAGGCAGCCGCGCCGGCATAAAAAGTATTGTAGTGGTAAAACAGCTCGATGCTACCGGAACCAAGGTACTCGATGGCGGCGTAATGGTGTTCGATGGTCACGACCAGGACCCCACGCTCGAAGGTCCTAAGTTTTATAAGCGCAATGGCTATTATTACATCTTTGCCCCGGCAGGTGGCGTGTCAACCGGTTGGCAACTGGTAATGCGGTCGAAAAATGTGTATGGCCCTTATGAAAGAAAAGTAGTGATGGACCAGGGCAGCTCAGTTATAAATGGTCCGCACCAGGGCGCCTGGGTAACAACCCAAACCGGTGAAGACTGGTTCCTGCATTTCCAGGACCTGGAAGCATACGGACGCGTAGTGCTGTTGCAACCCATGAAATGGGTGAATAACTGGCCGGTGATAGGCATTGACAAAGATGGCGATGGAAAAGGCGAGCCGGTTCAAACCTATAGAAAACCAAACGTTGGTAAAACGTACCCGGTGCAAACGCCGCAGGAATCTGACGAATTTAATGGCATCACCATGGGATTGCAATGGCAATGGCAGGCCAATCCAAAACCCTTTTGGGCTTTTCCCGGTAATGGTTACCTGCGTTTGTTCTCCGGCATGGTGCCCGACTCTGCCAAAAATATGTGGTTTGTGCCCAATGTATTGATGCAGAAATTTCCTGCCCCGGAATTTACGGCTACGGTTAAGCTGGATTTTAAACCCAGGCTGGCAGGAGAGAAAACCGGGTTGATCGTGATGGGTGCTGACTATGCTTTTGTGGGACTCACCAAAAAAGAAGATGGCATTTATCTTTCCTATGTGGTCTGTAATAAAGCCGAAGGCGGAAAACCAGAACAGGAAAAGATGATTGGTAAAATATCCGGCGCCACCACGTATTTGCGCGTACAGGTAAGCAAAGGCGCCAAGTGTAATTTCTCGTATAGTGAAGACGGACAGCATTATACTTCCGCCGGCGATGTATTTTCGGCCGTGCCCGGCAGATGGATCGGCGCCAAGGTGGGATTGTTCTGCACCCGCACCACGGTCACCAACGATGCAGGCTTTGCAGATGTAGATTGGTTTAGAATTGAATAAGATATGTAAATACCTCAGGTGGGTCATCCGCCAGCTGGCGGATGGCTCACGCGAGCTATTTCATTGTAACCAAAAAATGCCTACATTTAACCCCGATTGATTGCTTATTGAAAAAATATGACCATTGGCCTGAC
Organism: Niastella sp.; assembly: GCF_045805085.1. Taxonomy (NCBI): domain Bacteria; kingdom Pseudomonadati; phylum Bacteroidota; class Chitinophagia; order Chitinophagales; family Chitinophagaceae; genus Niastella; species Niastella sp. The sequence continues at coordinate 918 of NZ_JBJMLX010000411.1, read as the reverse complement.
ACATATTCAACAAGGAATACATGCCGGAAACGAACAATGTCTGGCAGATCTGTACAAATTATTCAGTAAACGGTTGCATCATTTTGCCCGTGTAATCACCCGCTCACCTGAAATTGCTGAAGAAATTGTAGAAGATGTATTTGTGAAGTTATGGAGTAATCGCCACCGCATAAACGAAGTAGAAAATCTCACCGTATATTTATATGTAGCAGTAAAGAACAGGGCCCTGAATGCCATTTCCAAAAAGGCTAAAGAGCTCATCAGGGCGCCCTTTGATGACCTGGATATAGAAACCGGTCAGCTGGTCTCCGATCCATATAATCTGCTGGTCACCGCCGAAATGATGAAGCGTATGCACCAGGCAGTGGAAAATTTACCTCCCCGTTGTAAAATGATCTTCAAACTGGTTCGCGAAGACGGCCTCAAACACCGCGAAGTAGCCGAGATCCTCAATATTTCCCTCAATACTGTTGATGTACAAATGGCTATTGCGATTAAGAAAATATGTACCGCATTGCAGGTCAATAAGGTTACCCGGAGCTTTTCTATACCAAAGCAGGCAGGGCAGTGATGAATCGGCATCGGCAATCGGCAATATCGTGAAACGTGAAACGGCAAACGTGAAAGTCCTTAATGCAACCTCGCTCCAATATTTAACCCTTCCAAGCTTTCAGCAGGCTTGTCATCCCTTATCAACTCTATCAACTTACCTCTTCGTACCTCTTACTTCCTACCTCCTGTATTTTCCCGCGTCAACTTGTAAACGTGTTAACTTGTCAACTCGTCAACTGGTCAACTGGTCAACCTGCACCTTAATAAAAAAAATATTTTTCCAAAACGATTAATGGTGTAATCCCAAATGTCTGTCCTTATAACATAAACGCACTAGGCGCCAATGGAAACACCTGAAAGAATCTG
>NZ_JBJMLX010000410.1:0-3654 GCF_045805085.1 Niastella sp. | reverse complement strand
CTGACTGGCTGCATCGGGAATAACTATAGCATTCAGGAAAAATACAATAAACAGGAAACGAATTAAGAACTGTTTGGCAGGCATCAGTTGTACAGTTTGTCTTTTTTGTTAATGGGTATTCTAATGTACGATTTTTACACCAGTTGGATGCCCGTTTATGATTAAATTGGCATATGGGATCCATTGGAAAAATAATTGCACAACGAACGGGAATAGACAACCTGATAAGTATACTGGCCGATAAATTATCAGGCACAGAAATGAACTCTTTGTTGCTGGAAGTATTTTCACGCCGGGCGCAACAGCAAACGGCGCCCGAACTGCTGAAACAATATGAACAGAACCGTTTTGTGCAACCGGCGGAAACAGATCTCATTCATTTGTTGGAGAAATCCCTGCAAACGTTGAAATGCTTATCACAACATCACTTTCTGCCTTTGCAGGTGTCGCCACTCAGCCAGTTGGGTACCTGCTCGGTGGTGGCAACGGTTGACCAGGATAAAGTAGTTTCGGCTTTACGCAATTGTGAGGTGTTGTCTGATGCTACCAACGCACTGGCGATGTATATCAGCAGTCAAAAGAAAAAGCGAAAATTCAATGATGCCAGTTCGCATATTAAATACTGCACCACGCAACGGCATGTGCGGTCGCAGCCTTTTCAAATAAAAGGGTTCTCCCCGCATTTCACCATTGGCTGCCTGGTGTCATCCGGCACCGATACCGGGAATTACGCTTTTGAAAAGAAAGCCATAGCAGAACATTTTGCAGCCCTGCAGGATGTTCTGACAACTGTTTTTAATACCGATGCAGTCAGATTCAGGCTGCAGCAACGGGCAGGTTATCCCGATACTTTTGTCCCCGCCATATTGGAATATCTTCATAGCCAATTACCAGAGATGGAGGTTACCCGGGATGAAAACCCCGGTTCCAACAATTATTACAAAGGGCTTCAGTTCAAGGCTGTGATTACCCTGCAGCAACGCGACTTTGAAATTGCTGATGGTGGCCTGGTTACCTGGACCCAACAGTTGCTCAATAACAAAAAGGAGCGGTTCTTTATTTCAGGGTTCGGACTTGAACTGCTGAATAAACTGGAAGAAGGATTGTTATAATTTAGTTCAAATAAACAAGGCCCCCTGCAATAAAAGCGTTTTTCCCATGAGAAATTATCTTTTTCTCATGGGAATTTTATTTTTTCCCAGGTGCGAAAGGTAATTTCACATGTGCGAAGGTAAATTTCCAAGGAGCGAAGATTCGTTTCCTATGTGCGAAGGGTTTTTTCTCATGAGAAATTTTAATCTAAGACATATTGATGCGACTAGTAACGATCATTCTTATTTGCTTTGCCTGCTCGCGGGCTTATTCGCAGGATACGGTCTTTTTAAAAGTGCATTTTCTATATGGTTCCAAACCCCTTCAGCAATATAAGGATACGGAACGGAAATGGTTTGGCGGGATGTTAGGAGGCCATGTAGGCATTGAAGGCGATAGCGACAGAATTGTAAATTTCCTTAAAAAAGGAAAGCTGCATTGGTTTGCAAAAAAGAGGGACAAGCATAGCCGGTATGCTGTTCATTCGGAAAAACAATTCTATTCCCTGTTTCGATACAATCCCGATAGTGTTAAGAAAGCAATCGTTTATATACCTGTAACACGCCAGCAAAAACAGCAATTTGATAGTATTACGACCGCCTATTTAAAGCAAACGCCCTATGATTATGCGTTTATTGGAATGCGTTGTGGTGCAGGGGCTTATGATATCCTGGGGCAGTTGAACATTTTACCCAAATACTGTTATGGCAAAACCTACCGGAAAATATTTTATCCCAAAAAGTTAAGAAAGCGCCTGTTAAAGAAAGCAGCCAGCAATGGCTGGCTGGTTGTTCGGCAAAACGGGTCAACAAAACGAAAATGGGAAACGGATTAAATTTTTTCAGGGGTTATCCGTAAATAATAAATTCCGAGCAGGATTACGATAATAACCGCTGAAAGGTGCGGGTAGAGGGCAGCAGTTTGAAAATTGGGTTGTATTGCAACAATAGTCATGTCAGTGGCGGGTATTATAACTGCACAAAGCAACAGGGTACCCAATGCGCGGAATTGACGGGTAAGCAGCAACACAGACAACACCAAACCGGAGAATATATCCCTGATTCCTTTAATGTAATGGAAAGCAAAATTGCCGCCGGCATTTACCTGTATGCCAAAGGCGTGTTCCGCTTCCACAGGAACAAAGAAGAAACGTGCGCCGATAAAGATAAGACCAAGGCCGGTTAGTAAACAAAGCCAGAAAGCGATAGTGTGTGTGACTTTTTTCATTGCATTAAGTTTATAATGCAAATGTCATCGCCAGCCCAAACTTTTTCGTGCACTTAGGTTAATTAATGGAGGGAAAGTCTTTTTCTTATCCGGCTGAGCGATTGCGGTTTCACCCCCACGCAGGAGGCTATATAATATTGGGGAATACGTTGTTGCAGATCAGGGTGGGCCTGCAACAGTTTTTCATAACGCTGTTCGGGGGTATCGACGTAAAAAGAGTTCAGGTTTTGCAAGGCCTGTACAAATACCTGTTCAAGGATCAGCCGACCCATACGCTCACCATTAGCCATGGTGCTATACAACAGGTTCAGGTTATCGTAAGTGATCACATAGGCGGTCGTATCTTCCAGGGCTTCTATGCTTTTAAGAGAAGGTATCTGGGGTACAAAACTTTCGTAATTGCTTACAAACTCGTTTTCCCTGGCGAAATAGAAAGTTTTTTCTTCGCCGTCCTGGGTTAGGTAATAGCGCATCAGTCCTTTTATAATGAAACCTACATGGCGGCATATCTTTCCTTCCTGTAAAAAGGGCTCGCCTTTTTTAAACTGTTTTTCAGTAAAAAGGGTGGAAATGATTTCTTTTTCAACTTTTCCAACCGGAACAAAGTATGCAAAGCTATTGAACAGGGCTTCCATAGGGTTAAAGATAATATTTAAAAAGAAATACGTCGAAGATTGTAGCTTTATCCTGCAAAACTACTTTCCATGCAGATCAGGGACGTATTTACCATTGAACAATTCCGGGATAAAAGTTTTGAACCCAACAAACTTTCAACGGCGCATTTTAATAAAATACTGGTCATTGAAAAGGGAAAGGGCGAACTGGAGCTGGCAAGCGTGCCCCACACTGTTTCAAAGGGCACGGTATACCTGATCGGTAAAGAAAAGCCGGTGCTGTTTGGGGAGAATAGGATCAGCGGCTATTTGTTACAATTCGATGAATCGTTCTGGCAAAAGACACCGCTCAGCGCCAACAACTGCAAGGAAGTACTGTTCAACAGAAGCATAGATAGTTTTACCCTTCATCCCGATAAACAACATTTCGATCACCTGCTTGAATTGCTGCAGCTCACGCTTTGTGATTTTGAATTGCCCGATTATTCCAATAAACCTGATGTACTGGCAGCCTACCTGAAAGTGATCATTATTAAAATGGCCAATATTCATTTCCTGCTCAGGGCCGATACCCCTTCCTACGATAGTAAATTGTTTGAACGGTTTGTGTCGCTCATTAATGAAAAGGGAAACAGCATACATAAAGTAGACGATTATGCCGACGCATTGGGCGTTACTACCCGCAAGCTGTCTGATGTATGCAAGAGCAAAGGAAAGAACG
>NZ_JBJMLX010000409.1:0-3879 GCF_045805085.1 Niastella sp. | reverse complement strand
CCTCCTTACAAAAAGTTATATTTGTTACATGGCAGCACGCATTGTTATAGCCTTATTAATGGCCATTGCTTTTGTAGGCTGGATCTTATTTCAGTTGCTCGTTCGCAAAAAACGCGGCTCGGAGATCAATAATGAAGTGATGTTTGTGGCTTTTTTCATTGCGGTTTGGGTGGCCATCGGTCTTTTATCATGGTAAATCTTCTTTTTCCCAACCTTTTCAATCTTTCGCTTCGTCATTTGAACTTTAAACCTTAAACTAAGAATTGCCTTCGATTTCATCCCCTCCCCGATTATAGTTATTTTTGCAATCCACCCTTCGCCCGCCTGGCTGCATAGCGATATGCAGTACAAGTGTGCGATGCAAGGGACGACGATCAGAAATACTAAAGACGATTACCAAAATGAGCAATTTTAAGCGCTATTTAGTCACAGCGGCCCTGCCGTACGCCAATGGTCCGGTGCATATCGGTCACCTGGCAGGCTGCTATTTACCGGCTGATATTTACGTGCGTTACCAACGGGCGCAGAAAAGAGACATCAAATTCATTGGTGGCAGTGATGAACATGGGGTTCCCATTACCATTCGCGCCATGAAAGAAGGCGTTAGTCCGCAACAGATTGTAGATAAATACCATGCCCTGATCAAGGAAAGCTTTGAACAAATGGGCATTTCTTTCGATATCTATTCCCGCACCAGCAACCAGGTTCACCACGAAACGGCAGCTGCCTTTTTCAAAAAGCTGTACGACGACGGGTTGTTCGAGGAAAAAGAGACCGAACAATTTTATGATGAAAAAACCAATACGTTCCTGGCCGACCGCTATATTACCGGCACCTGTCCCATTTGCGCCAATCCCAATGCGTATGGCGACCAGTGCGAACGTTGCGGTTCTTCATTAAGTCCTGAACAATTGATTCATCCCCGCAGCACCCTCAGTGATGCCGTACCGGTAAAACGGAAAACCAAACACTGGTACTTTCCCCTGCAAAACTATGAGGAATGGCTGAAGGGCTGGATCCTGGAAGGACATACCGAATGGAAGAACAACGTATATGGTCAGTGTAAAAGCTGGCTCGACAGTGGCCTGCAAAGCCGCGCCATGACGCGCGACAGCAGCTGGGGCGTAAAAGTTCCCCTGCCCGATGCCGAAGGCAAAGTACTATACGTGTGGTTCGATGCGCCCATCGGGTATATTTCCGCCACCAAGGAATTAACCGAAACATGGGCCGACTACTGGTGCAAGGAAGACACCAAACTGGTTCAATTTATTGGAAAAGATAATATCGTTTTCCACTGTATCATTTTCCCGGCGATGTTACAAGCGCATGGTGGATTTGTACTGCCCGAAAATGTGCCTGCCAATGAATTCCTGAATATTGAAGGCGATAAAGTAAGCACCAGCCGCAACTGGGCGGTTTGGGTGCATGAATACATAAAAGATTTCCCTGGTTGTGAAGATGTGCTGCGGTATGTGCTTTGCAGCAATGCACCGGAAACCAAGGACAACGATTTTACCTGGAAAGATTTTCAGGACCGCAATAACAGTGAACTGGTAAGCATCTTCGGCAACTTTGTGAACCGGGCCTTTGTACTGATGCACAAATTGTGTGGCGGCAAAGTGCCACCATTGCACGCAGATGTAATGGACGATATTGACAAAAACATGTTGGCAGAGTTTGAGGCTGCTAAAAACAGGGTGGAAGAAAGCATTGAGAATTTCAAATTCCGTGATGCCCTGTTTGAGGTTATTGACCTGGCCAGAAAAGGCAACAAATACATGCAGGAAAAAGAACCCTGGATTGTTGCCAAACGCCTGGAAGCGGACCCGGCAGTACAAAAACTGATCGATAACTGTTTGCATATTTGTTTGCAACTGACCGCCAACCTGGCGATCATGATCAACCCATTTTTGCCAGCTACCGCTAAAAAAATGCTGCACCTGATGAAGGTGGTGGAAAAAATGCTGGATTGGGAGAACGCCGGTAAAACAAAATTGCTGAGTGTGGGTTATAGCTTACGGGCACCGGAATTACTGTTCCGCAAAATAGAAGATGCAGAGATAGAAGCACAGGTCACCAAATTAAAAGCCGGACTGGTTAAACCAGCGCAACCTGCCGATACAAAAACAGAAGCAGCAAAAGCAGCCGATGCACAACCTGATGCGTTGAAAGAACAGATCGTGTACGATGATTTTGCCAAACTCGATCTTCGGGTAGGCACCATTGTGGCTGCTGAAAAAGTGCCAAAGGCCGACAAGCTGTTAAAGCTGCAGGTTGACCTGGGTTTTGAAACCCGTACCATTGTTTCGGGTATCGCTGAACATTTTCAGCCCGAAAACATCACCGGTAAACAGGTGGTGGTGGTAGCTAACCTGGCGCCCCGCAAAATGCGTGGCATTGAAAGCAATGGCATGATATTGATGGCGGAAGACAAAGCAGGCAAACTGCATTTCGTCAACCCCATCGATGCTATCGACAATGGTTCTTCAGTGAGTTAAATATTTTATGAAGGTGTAAAGGCGGGTCACCTTCCAAAGGTGGCTCGCCTTTTTCATTTAAAAACATTAGTTTATGAAAATTGGATTTATTGGACTGGGCAACCTGGGCACTCCCATCGCAGAGAATATTCTGCAAAGCGGTCATGAGTTATATGTATACAACCGTACCGCTTCCAAAACAAAACCATTGGTTGACAAAGGCGCTAAAGAGGCAGGATCAGTAAAAGCACTGGCTGCTGAATGCGCATTCATCATCACTATGGTATCGGATGACAAAGCGTTAAAGACGATCACCGAGGGCGCTGATGGATTAATAAATAACATGCAGCCCGGTGGCGTGCATCTTTCCATGAGCACCATATTACCACTCACCGCAGAAGAACTGAGCCAACAGCATACGCAAAACGGTTCTCAGTACCTGGCTACCCCGGTATTTGGCCGGCCCGATGCGGCCCGTGCCCGTAAACTGAATTTTGTGGTATCAGGCGACGCCAAACTGCGCCAGCAATTTGAACAATTATTAAAAGATGCAGGTGGCGCCGGCGTATGGGACTTTGGTGACAACATCACTGCTGCCAACACCGTTAAATTATGTGGCAACTTTACTATAGCCGCTGCCATGGAAGCCATTGGCGAAAGCGCCGCCCTTGCCAGTAACAGTGGCGTAGATGCGCTTAAAATGTGGAACTTCTTCGGGCAAACTATTTTCAACACCCCGATCTATCAGAACTACAGCAAGATCATAGTTAACCAACAATTTACACCTGCCGCCTTTACAGCGCAGTTAGGGTTGAAGGACCTTAACCTGGTGTTGTCGCAAGCCGATCAGGTTCAACAAAAAATGCCGTTGGCCGATCTGTTGAAACGTCATATGCAGGAGGTTATTAAGAAAGATCCTGAGATGGATTGGAGCGCAGTGGCTACCGGAGGGCAGTAATACAGTTGAAAGTTTTAAGTTGAATGTTTAAAGTTTAATGTATAGCGCTCATGGATTAAAGGGCAAGTTTTTTAGTTTTTTAGTTTGAAATATAAAGCTTTTCCTTCGTGGCTCGTAGGTGCAGGTTTGTAAGTTATTAGGTTATTGAGTTCTTATATGAAAAGAGCCCAGGATGTTAAACAACCCGGGCTTTTTTTTATATTGTATTCCTTTATCAACTCTATAAACCTTATCAACTTTATCAACCTGCATTTCCCTGGTCAACTTGTCAACTGGTTAACTGGTCAACTTCCTTCATTAAGGTATCAACACTACAATAATATCCATTACATTAGTATGCGTTGGTCCCGTAATAATATGCCCGCTAACCTGATTAAAAAAATTCCAGGAATCGTTTTGTTCTAAATACTTTTCAGGTGATAGTCCCCGTTGGGCGGTTAATTG
>NZ_JBJMLX010000408.1:0-1655 GCF_045805085.1 Niastella sp. | reverse complement strand
AGGTTCTCGGGAATAAAACCGGGGATCGTTTTCTCTGCCTTATCGAGCAAACCGGTAATAAAACTGCGGAACAACATCATAGTTACCGGGTTGCGTTCGGCAATCATGGCATATACACTAACCGGCCGGTAGGGCACATCCCCTACTCCATCCCGGTTCAAATCGTAGCCCTCGTATTTATCCCAGTAATTGTTGTTGAAGGTATTCAGCACCAGTGTGCCATTGGTAGCTACATCAAAACTGTTACCGATGAAGTTGTTACCGGTAATGGTATTATCGTTGCAACTGGCCTGGATCTTTAATGCCCAGCCGTTGTTGTCAAAAACATTCTGTTCAACTTTTATGCGGTTGGTGCCTTCCATAAAAATACCGGTGGTATTGCGCACAAAATGGTTATGCTGAATATGGCTGTCGGAAATTTCTTTTAACAGAATGCCATAAGCGGCCCCACCCCAGTTCTCTGAAAAGGTGTTTTGCAGCATGGTGACGCCTTTAGAGAACATGACGGCCACGCCGGCGCCGTTGTTCTTAAATAGATTGGTTTCATATACATCGTCGTTAGAGAACATGAAATGCAACCCGTACCGCACATTGCCGGTGCTTACATTCTTCCTGATTTGAGAACGGGTCACAAATTCAAAATAAATACCGTCCCGGTGACCACTGATAATGTTGTTGATGATCTGCATGCTATCGCATTTCCAGCAATGGATGCCATTGGCGGAAGTGATCTCATTTACCGCATTTGAATGCAATACATTGCCTGAGATGGTGCAGTTAACCGCATGCTGGCTGTAGATGCCAAAGAAAGTATCGTCGAATTTGTTATTGCGTATTACAACGTTCCGGCTATTGACAATACGAATGGCGGCAATGTCATTATAGCTTGAATACCCCGAGTGCTGCACCGCAAACCCTTCTATCACTACGCCATCGCTTTTGATGTCCATGATCTCATATTTCTTTTGTCCATCCAGGACCGGATAACCAATACCTGTTATGTACAGCGGTTTATTTACCACAATGGTGGGTTGCCGGTATACGCCCTTTTCAACAAAGATCGTATCGCCCGGCCTTGCATGGTCAATGGCCTCCTGTAACCATTTTAATGGTCCGGCCGGGCGAACGATCCAGGTTTTGGCATTTGCCGGGATCGATAATACGATCAGGGTTACAACCAGGGAAAGGTTTTTCATATAGTTATTGGATAATGTCATTCCATTTTACATTTATTCCGTTTACCTGTTGTTGAGCTTGTTTTCTGTTTGCTTCGTTTACAAACGCAGCGGTATTACCGCCCATTGGACTATGTAGCCCGTTGCTTTGCAACAGGAAACTTTCACTGGCAAGTACAAACTTTTGTTGGGTACCATACTCCAGCAGGTAGATCCCTGCCGGATTGGTTTTTTCTGAAGATGCGGATTTTAAAAACGAGGACAGGCAGTGTATGTCATCAAATTTATACACCTTCCCTTTTTGGGTGATGACCTCACCGCCAAACCGCGGATCGAGAGTATGATTGCAATCATAAGTACCAATGGTAAAACTTCATTTAATCTTTCCCTGCTTTGCCAGGTGACATTCGTCATGTAACTTACTATTTACAAATTCTCATCAAAGCAAGCATGGGATTGGGTTTCAGGCCATGAACCGTT
>NZ_JBJMLX010000407.1:0-2973 GCF_045805085.1 Niastella sp. | reverse complement strand
GTGGTGGTGTATCGTATAGCTGGAGTGGGCCGAATGGATTCTCTTCAACCCAACAGAACCCGGTCATTGCCAATGTAACAGCATCAGCCGGTGGCGCCTATACAGTATCCGTGACCAATGCAGCCGGCTGTTCGGCATCAACTACAATAAATGTAACAGTAAATGGGGCCGTATCGGCTGGCGCATCGAGCAACAGCCCTGTTTGTACAGGAAATACATTGAACCTGCTTGCCAGCGGCGGTGTATCGTATGTCTGGAACGGACCGAACGGATTCTCTTCAACCCAACAGAACCCGGTAATTGCCAATACCACAGGTGCAGCCAGCGGTACTTATACGGTAACAGTGACCACCGCAACCGGATGTATAGCAACGACCACAACAGACGTAACAGTGAATGCAGCTCCGGCAGCCAATGCATCGAGCAACACACCTGTTTGTACAGGCGGCGCATTGAACCTGTTCGCCAGCGGCGGCGTGTCGTATAGCTGGAGCGGGCCGAACGGATTCAGCTCACAGCAACCCAATCCGACCATTTCCACTGCAACGGCCGCAAACGGTGGAACCTATACGGTAACCGTTACCAACGCAGCCGGATGTTCGGCAACCACTACAACAAGTGTTACAGTAAATACTACAGTCGTGCCAACCGCATCGAGCAACACACCGGTATGTACAGGATCTACATTAACCCTGTTCGCAGGGGGTGGGGTATCGTATAGCTGGACAGGCCCGAACAGTTTCACTTCAACCCAACAGAACCCAACTATCACCGGAACAACAGCTGCAGCCAGTGGAACCTATACAGTAACGGTGACCGGCGCAGGTGGTTGTACGGCAAATACTACCACTACGGCAACAGTTTCTGCCGGCTCAATAGGCGGCTCCGTAAATGGAAGTACAGCTGTATGTTCAGGCAGCAACAACGGCACGTGTAACTTGTCTGGTGAAACAGGAAGTGTGATCCGGTGGGAATCCTCAACCGATGGTGGCACAAACTGGACACCGATCAGTAATACAACTACATCACTTACCTATACCAACCTGACCCAGGCTACGCAATTCCGCGCAGTGGTGCAGGTTGGCAGTTGCAACCCGGCCAATTCAACTGCTGCGACTATTACCATGAACGCTGCATCAGTTGGTGGAACAGTAAGTGGCAGTACCGGCGTTTGCTCTGGCAGCAACAGCGGATCGGTAACTTTGTCTGGCCAAACCGGAAGTGTGATCCGTTGGGAATCGTCAACCGATAACGGAACCAACTGGTCAACCATCAACAATACTACCACTACCCTGTCTTATACCAATCTCACCCAAACAACCCAATACCATGCAGTGGTGCAAAGTGGTTCCTGTACTTCAGCCATTTCAGCTCCGGCAACTATTACAGTAAATGTATCAGCAGCAGGTGGAACGGTAAGCGGCAGCACATCGGTTTGTACCGGGATTAATAGTGGCACCTTGAGCTTGTCGGGTTATGCAGGCACTATTATCAAATGGCAGCTCTCCACCAATAGCGGAGGCAGCTGGACAGACATCGCGAATACAACTACTTCGCAGTCTTACAGCAACCTGACACAAAGCACGCTTTACCGGGCCGTTATCGGTGGTTGTTCTACTACCAATTCCAGTATCGCAACCATCACCGTTACCCCGACTTCAGTAGGCGGAACAGTGAGTGGCAGTACAACAGCCTGCTCAGGAAGCAACGGCGGTACACTTACCTTGTCGGGCCAAACCGGAAGTGTGATCCGTTGGGAATCTTCTATCGATAATGGTACAAACTGGACAACGATCAGTAATACAAACACTACACAAACGTATACCAACCTCACCCAAACAACCCAATACCGTGCAGTGGTGTTAAGTGGTGTATGTACTCCGGCCAATTCATCAGTGGCTACCATTACTATCAATGGCGCGCCTGCAGGCGGTACCATCTCAGGCAGTACAATGGTTTGCGGCGGCAGCAACAATGGCACACTTACCCTTTCGGGTTATTCAGGCAGCATTGTTAAATGGCAGTCCTCAGTCAATAGCGGCAGCACCTGGACCGATATCGCGAATACGACTACAACCCAGTCATACTCGAACTTAACCCAAACCACGCAATACCGGGCGGTGATCAGTGGTTGTGCAACAACGGTCAATTCAGGCATTGCAACAATAACAATGGGTTCGGGTGGGCCAACGGTAACCATTACTGCTTCAGATGCAACGAATGACTTCTGTAATGGGGTTACCCTCACCGCCAATTCATCAGCACCTGTTCAGTCATACCTGTGGTCAACCAACGCCACTACACAAACCGTGAAACTGGGCACAGCAAATGCTGCCGGCAATTACAGCGTGGTGGTAACAAGCACAAGCGGTTGCACCGGTTCTGCAACTTATAACTACGATCCTCAGGCAGTGTCAAGTAGTTATTCTATCCTGGGAACCAGTAGTGTAGATCTTGCCAGGAATAATAACGTACAGAGTGGAAGTATTGGCGTCACCGGTACTACGGGCTCCATCACAATAGCTCAAACTACTTCCGTAGCATCGCCTGGCGCTTTCGTAAAGGCAAAGAACCTCAATATCAATGCAAGTGCAAATGTGCCGATAAGATACAATACACCAGCGGCGGTAACCCTGCCAACCATGCAGTACAATACAACCAGTACAAGCAGCTTGTCGAATATCACCGTGCAAGATAATTCAACCGGTACATTGAATGGTAATTACAGGAGCGTGACCATTGGCGCCAATTGTAATATTACGCTCAGCGGGAATATCTTTGGTCTCATCACTATAAAGGCCAGTAGTAAGGTCAGGTTCACGCAAGCGGTGGTGAATGTGGCAGGCGTCAACTTTAAAGCGGGCACTGCGGCAGCTCCAACAACACTGGCATTCTCGCAAAATACCACGGTGAGGTCAACTGGTGATTTCAATTTAAATCCTGGCTGTGCGATCAATCCTGAGGGATATAAAG
>NZ_JBJMLX010000406.1:0-9007 GCF_045805085.1 Niastella sp. | reverse complement strand
GCAAAAAAATAAGAATTTGGAACACCCCTGATTTCATAGAAGGCTGGGCCAAACTCATTGAACTGGGCGTTGATTATATCGACAGCGACAGCATTAAAGCCCTGGCTGAGTATTTAAAAAAGAACGGGGTGAGAAAAATTTAACTGACATCTTTCAGTATACATGGCCCCCACCTTGCCTCCTCCGCCAGCCGGCGGAGAGGTTGGTGGGGGCCTTTTTTTGCCCTTTCTAACCGCTTTTTAATGCAACTTATGGCAGCAATTACCCCTCTTTAAAAATTTGGCACATTTTTATCGGTATGTGACCGTCCCAAATACACTTGAAAAAAAAATTGTATACCGTATATTTTATGACCAGACTAGTAACCGTAACGAAGATCTCCATTGGTACCCTGATCTTTTTGAGTAGTTGTGTTCCTACCAAAAAATTTAAAGCCTCCCAGGCGGCCTTACAATCTGCCAGAAACGACAGCGCGGCGCTCGCCCAGAATGTGAGCAACCTGAAACAACAGGTAGCGGACCTGCAAAAATCGGTGGAGGCAAAAAGCAAAAGCATTAGTGAGCTGGACCAGGAAATTGACAAATTGTCAAAAGATATCTCCGACCTGAACCAGGAAAAAGTAAAATTGATCAACGACGCCTCCAGCAAACAATCCCTGCTGGCTAAAAATGGCCAGGAACTGGTTAGTCAGAAAAAGAAACTGGAACAATTACAGGCATTGATGGACCAGCAGAAAGCAGCTATTGAAGAGATCAGAAAGAAGATGGCGAATGCCCTCAATGGCTTCAAGTCGAGCGAGCTTACCGTAGCTACAAAAAATGGTAAAGTATATGTAAGCCTGCAGGAAAATCTGCTGTTCCCTTCGGGTAGTGCGGTAGTGAACCCCAAAGGAAAAGAAGCGCTGAATAAACTGGCCGAAGTATTGAACGTGAACCCCGATATCACGGTTGACATCGAGGGCCACACCGATTCTATTCCTATCCGCGGCAAATACCAGGATAACTGGGACCTGAGCCTGGCACGGGCCGCTTCTATTGTAAGAATTTTGACGATCGATTATAAAGTAAGCCCTGAAAGGGTGATTGCTTCGGGTCATAGCCAGTTTGAACCGGTTCAATCGAACAGCAGCGCTGAAGGCAGGGCGCAAAACAGAAGAACGGACATCATTTTATCGCCCAAACTGGATGAGTTGTTTAAGTTGTTGCAAAACTCGTCGGCGAGTAAGTAAATAAAGTATTATAAAAAGAAAGGCTGTCCGTTAATTTCGGACAGCCATTTGCGTTCTTACTAACGGCCAGTTTTTATAAAATATATCTCTTTTATAAAATCAAACCCCTTTTCAGGAGTGGCTGAATTCAATAAAAAAATTGTATCCATATCTTTTTTATAAGGAGGGTAAAACTGTTCTCCTAATTCTTTCATATTATAGGTAATATTTTTATAATAAAGTTGATTATAATCATAAGCGCCTCCTTCTCCGGCAACCCAGGTACCAATACTATCATGCATGAAAGGCACCTTCATATTCATTGTAAAAGTGGAATCTGAATGAAAAGTTATACTTAATTGTTTATACTTATCAGCATCTATTGCATATACTCCTAATGAAGTACGACTTACATCCAGCTTATAAGTTCCTAATTGCTTGTTAAAAACCCTTTTCTGACTTACATTATTTGCACAAGCGCACAATAACAAGAATAAAAAGAACAAGCATAATTTTCCTATCTGTATCATTTCAAATAATTATCATTTTCTAATGAAGACCTTGCCACATTCTTGATGCAGCATTTTCATATGTTTCTTTTTCACCCGGCCGCGGATATGGATGCGGTTGAACTGCGTTAAGCAGCGGGCTTGACCATGGAATGAACAGGTTGTATGTTTGACTTATATTTCCGTATGGAGTCGATTTACCTGGTTCTCTCACATAAGATCTTGAAGAAACATCATCCTTGTCTAACCCAAAACGACCAAACATCATATGAAGAACATCTTTACCTAAATCACCGGAATACAGACTTGTAATATTAAAAATTTTTACCTGTACTCCATCAGCCGTCGGCACCATTGTAACAGTTCCGGAGCCGGTAAATCCAGTTATACTGCTAAAAACTGAGCCTGTTCTTTTGACATCATTTGCCAATTCAGCTCCCGCAAAAGGAACCTGAAAATCAACTACTGATTTTCCTTTTGCAAACTCTGCTATGGCCCCTTTGAGAACATCCGATTCTAAGAACTTCGAACTAATAATTCCATTTGTTGGAAAATTATAATTTTCCGCGCCTTCACCTGTTACAAAGTTATGCATTAAACGTGCGATAATGAAAGCCTCATAATTGTTTGTATGTGATGCCTGCGATTCATCAACGTAAAATGAAGCACCATTATAAACTTTTAAGTTGAACCTGTTATTTGGATCACCTTTGGTATCACTTACATAAGTCCCCTTTCCACAAGATAAAGTACCCTTGATTTGTTTATCCTGGGTAAACCAGTGACTTCTGCTCCAATAATTATCCTCATCATCGTTATCACTTGCCTCATCGTGGATAAAATCTACTACCTCCATCGCTTTTATCTCATTTAACCCAGGAGTTTTAGGGTTATTTGCTGGCTCCAAACCATCCAGATCAATAAATTTTACAGGATTATTCCCTGCAAACTGATATGGTGTATACCATGGATATTTTATTGTAAGTGGATCCACACTCAAAAATCTCGCCACCCTGGGATCATAAACCCTCATTCCATAATCCTGTTGATTTCCTTCCCCCTTCACATTATCATCATTTTCCTTCCCATTAAATCCAAACCGGTAATTATCATTAGCCGTATACCTCCTGCCCGGCATGAGCATACCAAACGGATAGTAATCGTTCGCAGTTATTACCTCAGGCGTATAATAATCTACGATCGTACCATTGCTATGCTGTATTCTTCTATCGCTTACCGTTACCAGCACATTGCTTAAATGATTGGTCTGTTCAAAAAGCTTTTCCCCTCTCGTAAAGATACTTTTAATCCCGGTTAAAAAACCACCCGATAAAACCGTTGTGTCATTCAGCGCCAGGTGCTGTGTGGCCATCCCCAGCCTGTTGCTGCCGAATAAATGCATTTCGGTTTGCGATAAATTACCTGCTGCGGGTTTTCGATAGACACTCAATATGTTACCACCGGCATCATGTACATACACAGTGGTATCTATTGGCGTTTGCGCCATGATCCGTTGGCCGCCAGGCCCGTACACATATCGTATGACACCACTTGATTTGGTTATGCTGGTGATTTTACCATATGCATTCCAGGCAACATTACTAAGCCCGTCTGCATTATCCTGAATCAGGTTGCCTGTTGCATCATACCTGTAATTGTCGTCTGCTTGTCCCTGTCTGAGATCATTATACTTGCTGTAATTAGCCGCGGATGCATCGGCAGCATCATCGACCACTTTGTGTAATTGATTTGTATTTGCTGTATAGAAATATTTTAAACTATCCATAGGAGCTCTGGCGGCGTCGCCATAACGGCTATAGGTAAGGATATTTCCATTAGCATCATAGCTCGCCCTTTCCCGGTAGTCGTTTATATTCAAAGGCGTAAATGTTCCTGCCGGTGCATTCAATCCGTGATAGGCATCCATGGCCACCAGCCGGTTCAACTGGTCGTAATGGTAATTATACACGTTACTGGCGCCCAGCTTCGGAATATTTACTGCTATAGCAGCGATATTGCCATTAAACAACGGCGCTGCATTGTTGCCCAGTGCGCTTAAAACCGAAGTTGCTTGTGGCGTATAACCGATCGCCTTATAATCGTTCCTGAAATAATGCAAACTATACGCATAGGCATCTTGTGAAACGGGAGACGCCTCCGTGGTATCAGTACCATTGGCCAGGGTGCCGCCCATAGCAGGGTTCACGCCTTTCAGCCAGCCCTGCAGGGTGTATACGTAATCCTGTTTTTGCACCAGCAACTGTCCCAGGGCAGTACGCGCCAGGACACCATGCCGGTAATAATCGTAATGCGCTTCCCTTTCAGGGAATAATAACAAGATCACACTGTCCCTGCCACTGAACATATCCGTTAACCTGTTTTCTGCATCATAGCTGTACCGGTGATAATAAGCATCTGCCTGCCCCGGCTGATAGCTTATCTGCTTTACTTTCGATGTGATCAGATCATAATCGTATACGACCTTCTTAAACCGGTTACCACTCTGGTTCAGGTTCATGGGATTCTCAATTCCTGCGCTGTTGCCAAAATCCTGCACCAGCGTGTCTACATTGCCATGTACATCGTAGGAGTAATACGTGCCGGAAGCCGGATAGTTATCCGTCACATTATTCCATAGTTGTAAATAGCTTACCCGGTTTCGCAGGTTTTGTTGCACCACTGGTTGCAACGGGCCTGTAAAACCCGGGTACCCCATGTCATATAGCGTTTGTGTTACCTGGTTGCGGGTGTTATCCGCAGCGGCATACCAGCCTTTCAAACTGCTTTCATTTTTTGCTATGCCGTCCGTGATGGCACTACCGCTGGATATTTGCCCCACTTCCGTAATACGATTCAATGAATCGTATTTCGTATAACTGTATACATTACCCTGCCCTCTTTGCCTTGCATTCTGGCTCAGCACCTGTCTTCCCAATATGTCGTACCACAAACTGCTTCTACCCCCATCGGGTGATTTCTGCAACACCAATTTGTTCAGGCTGTTAAAGCAATATCGTGTTATTAAACTATGTTGCGGCCTTCTTTCGGTATAAGCCAATCCATTCTCCATTTTTTGCCGGTCGGTTTTCACATCACTTAGGAAGCCTGCATCATAATTCGGTCGTACACCTTTGGGTGGAACAGTTTTAATAAGGTCGCCTGCCTGGTCGTAGTAATACAATGTATAATGGTATTCTTTAAAGGCATATTTCACATTAAAACTTTCTGTTGCCGCTATGCATTTTGCCTGATAAGCCGCTTTAAACGTAGCCAGGGCCTGCTGTTGCTGGTATTCATATTCCGCAGTTGCTTTCAATGTGGCACGGTCGCGCACTGCCTGGCATGGTGAAATTTGAAGGCCAAGACCGGTGGTATCATTAAGCGGGGTATGTTGCAGGCAAATAGATAAACCGGCGCCTGTGCCACTGATGCCGCCAATACCACATTGCGTTGCATTGAATTGGGCGGCATAATATTGCCAGTTGTGCTGCAGCCCGGTTTTGAAATTCACATACTGCGCAAACAGGTTGTTCCAAACAATTATGTCGTCGGGCACCACGCCATTCAACACCGGATGTTTGCTAAATATGGCATAGAAAGAAGCCTCCAGGCTCATAAACTCGCTGCAGCTGTAACAATGATAATTGCTGCTGTCGAAACCGCAATTCAGGAATTCCGGTTTGGGTTGTGGGCCATACAGCGGCCACACCCACAGCGTGTCGCAAGTTTGTTTAGGCGGTGGCGGAGTAGAAAGCGGAGCAGCAGTCCTGCACATCACGCAACCGTTATCAGGTGGACAATTATACAGGAAAGGCACCCCGCAATGATCCATAGCATTATACAATTCAAGCGTAAGCGTTTCGTGATATTTGCTGTATAAATACTCGTTGGCACTGTTAAACAAATATGGATTGTAACCGGCTTCACTCATGGCTGTTTTTATTTTTGCCCACTGTTTACAGGTACAGGTATCCAATAACCCAATAACCTGTTTGGTAACTGGAGGGTTTTTACCATACGGCCCCGGCCATTGAATGCCATAGGGATTGCAATATTCAGAGATAGAAATACCATTATTACTTAGTACGGTGTTAACTATCTGCTCAAAACTGGTGTCTGCGGCATTTTTATAAGCGGGCGCCACGGTTGAGGCCCCATAAGGATTGGCGCCATCAGTTCCATGCTTACAAACCTGCAACATTCTGCCGGTAATGGTATTGAGAATGGATTCGCGGGTGGCAGCATCTTTTGCTGCTAGTGCCGGGCAATTCAACAGCGCCTGCCGCCAGGCATTTATATAACTTTCGCAATGACTACCATAGAGCGCCATGGAATCATTCAGGTTCACGGTTGGAACCGTACCCTGGTCGTTCGGGAACCAGCTACCCCAGCCGCTGCTTTGCGCTGCCTGCACATCGTTAACAGGAAAGTAAATTCTGAATCCTTGTGTGTACAACGCCTGGTTATCTAAAGGATCGGTAACATTAGCCTGGGTATTGATGTATTGATTCACCATATTGCCACGCACCTGCCCGTACAATGCTTTATATTTATTCCAGGCCATTGCCTGAATGTCTGCGGTTATCTCTACTGTATTTATTGACATTTCATTGTAGATAATGTCCACTGGGGTGCCTATAGCCGTTAATTGCCCGGGCATACTGGCATAACAGGCATCGCGCTCATATGGTGATCCATATGCTTTGCAACCAACGGCATCACCATAGGCCAGCTTCCAGATGCCGTACCCGTTAGGGGTAGCATAATTAGTGATAATTAATTTATTGGAAGCCTGCGCCGGAATAGCAAAGAAAGGATCGCTGTTCACCGGCTCTATAGGCGTTGTAAGCAGTTGAAGACTGTCAATGAAATCGAAGCTGTTGCGCAGCGAGTTCTCGGCATACTGCAACCGCGCATATTCAGGATGGTAACGCAGCAACGAGGCTGTCCATGAGTCGGCAAATTCCGATTCAAAAGTTTCTTTCGTCATGGCTCCTAACCTGGAAGCAGACACGGATGCGTCTATATTACCAAAGGAAGTATAATAGTTATCTGCCACGCCGGCTTCATTCCGCGGAGTTTTAAAATAAGGTTGCGGGTATTTGGTGGGGTCGGCTGTAGAGAAAATATTGTACCTGTTATACATCGAACCCGACCCGCTTTCTGTTGCATATTGTCCGCTGTAAGGCACCATATCGCTCAGCATTTGCACCCGGATTGTTTCCAGGGTATGCGATCTGTTCGGGTTCAGCGAAATACAAAAAGCCGAGTCGCTTCGATACTGGTTTTTGATATCGTTTACCTGTTCAGGCGTTAGCTGGCCTACTGTTTTGCCAAGACTGGTGGCATAGTTAGAAAGATAGGTGTTGTAGTTGCCGAGTGATCCCAAACAACTGTTACAGGTTAACTCAGGGCTTGTAATGGCACAACCAGATGCCGTTGAATCAGCTGCAACGATATTTTCTATCAGGGATTCTTTTGTCTGGCAAAGCCCTACCCCGTTTGTATTGTACTGCGCCATGAACTGCGCCAGAAAATCCTGGTTAATGGTAAGCGTTTTGCGCACGCTGTACGATCCGGCACTGAGTGGTATTGTTTGATTGAAATTAATATTATCAATGCCCGTGTATGTGTAAACAATGGGATTATTGTCGCCGCTTTCATCGGTTATGGCGATCTGCAGATCAAATTTACAATCATAGCTTACGGTACCACCACTGCAGGTAGGTAATGTAAGTGTTTGCTTATTCAGCGTGTAGGTAAACTCATAATTCGTATTGGCTAAAGGCGCCAGAATGGTATTGATCGATTCAATACTATTGCCTTTTAATGTGTTCGATTCTTTGGTAAGCAGGTCGCGGGTAAGCGTGGTGCCTGACTGGAACTTATACTGGTTGGTATCGCTGATGGGAAGCGCCTGCATGTTGGGCGTTGCATCGCCCGCCAAAGCAGTAGCAATGGTACGCGCATGCATGTCTACATAACTGATGTTCATTTGTCCGTTCGCATCCCGAACCATGTTTTTAAAGTAATGGGTATAATTGCCCACTTCGGTGCCAAACAGGGCGTCGAGCTCTTCCTGCGCCGGCGTTCCATAATAATACCTTGTTTCATGACCGCTGCCCATACTGAGCGAATCGCCTATGCCGCTTTGCCGCATAGTGCGGCCCGTTGCATCGTTCATATACCGGGTAACAGTATAGGCATACCCATTGGCCGCCGGAATGTTCTTGTGATAACCATTCGCTGCATCCGGGTTGCGGGCACTGTAGTATTTGGCTGTGCCAAAACTGTCATTCAGCGGCGTAGTCGCATAATTACCCGACGAAGTTGTGGTATAGTCAAAATAATCCGCCGGATTGGTATTGTCATTCTGACCATTGAATTTATTCAGGTTCTTATTATACGTAATGATGTTATTGATACCAGGTGCAGGCAGGATCTGTACAGCCGGCCGGCCTTCCAGATCATACAGGGTTTCTGCCACTACCGTTTGACCGGTGGTGTTGTCTTTTGTAACCATCTGCCGGGAGCGCAGGGTACCATCGAAATACTGGATCACCGTTTTGCGTTTTCCATCTTCGGAATAAGTAGTGGTTGCCTGCCAGTTCAAACTGTCGTTGTGCCCATGGAAGGCAAACGTATCTACCGTGCTCCAGGGACCATCACTGCGGCTGCCACTGGGCATCATATTGATCGCCCGCACCCGCATATACAGCTTACCGGTTCCATCATATAATAAAGGAATATTGTACGCTCCTGCGCCTGCGCTTCCCGGCAGATCGATGCGGGTAGCGCCGTTTTTAAAGAGCAGATCTGTATTAATAACATTGTTACTCATATAGCTGTCCTGCATCTGATCATCGAGCCAGGTCCATTCCAGCTGTACGGCATTGTTATAGGTATACGCAGGCAGTGTCCAGCTTACGGGCACCGCATCTGCTATGGGATTCGCGGCAGGCCTGGTGTGGGAAAGAACCGGCTTTTTATTATCGCCTAGCTGGTAATATCGGCTACCGGCCAGGGTATTGGTAAGCATCAATACCTGTTTGGTATCGAAGCTTGTGCCGTTCACAGTGGTGGGCGCCTCCGTTCGTATCACGGTAATCCGGGTATATTCTGCATTGTTAAAGGTGAAATAATTCAGCGCATTGTATTTATTGCCGGCGTTAGCTGTATAGTTAACCGATAGCTTTATGGAATCTATCTGGTAGATCTGGGCCGGTGAATGGCCGTATTCCACTTTCAATACAGCAGTGGCGGTAAAATCGCCCGCGAGATATTTGTCTGT
>NZ_JBJMLX010000405.1:0-2870 GCF_045805085.1 Niastella sp. | reverse complement strand
AGGAGTCTCCATCAGCAGGAGTACTGCCGGGATTCCAGCTACTACCGGTGGACCAGTTACCATTAGCTACGGCAGTTTTTTTATTTGCCATCAGGCTGGTAGCCATCAGCAGGGTAAAAAGGGTTACGAAAAGGGCTTTCATGGGGTAAAACAGTTTAATGCACTAATGTTTTCAATACACGTACCTGTTTTTTTGGCATGAGTAAATAGAACACAAAAAGCGATACCGGGATTGGGCATTCGTCTTTATATCTTATTGATTATCATATATCCTTTTTAGTTTCCCACATTCTAGAAAAAAACAATATTTCCTACCGGTGAATATTAGCCCAATAAGCGATTTCTTTCCCACAAATGGAAAAAAAGTACAATAAGTGGAATTGTTTAGGGAGGGGTAGAGGGTTTGGTTGGAGTTGCTAATGATTTAATGGGGAATTTAGCAGGGTAAGGGGGTAGTTGACCAGTTGACGAGTTAACAGGTTAACAGGTTGACAAGTTAACGAGGTAGAAGGGGTTAAGGAAAATAAAGTTGGAAGTTGATAGAGTTGACGGGGTTGGCAGGGTTGATAAAGGGCAGAGAAATAAATTGGCTGAAAAATGAAAATAGAGTGGAATATTTCATTGTCGCGAGCCCTTTCATCCGCCAGCTGACGGATTTGCCGTTTCACGCTATTCAAGGCTTTCTCTATAGGTAAGCGACTATTCCTCTTCCGGCGCTTCCGTTTTATTCAAATTCAATTTATCAATAGCGATAGCGGCGGCAATCTGGGAGGCGTCTTTTTTATTGTAGGCTTTGCCTTCGGCGAGGAGTTCGCCATCTACTACGGCGCCAATGGTAAACAGGCGGCGGCCGCCTTCTATGCGTTCGTCGAGCGTTTCGAACTCCAGGTTCTTACCATTTTTATTGGCCCAGCCGTATAATTTATTCTTATGGTTGATCTCGAGCAGTTCCAGGTCTTCCATGTACAAATGGGGTATAACAATACATTCAAACACCCATTGTTTGGTTTTTTCGAAACCCCGGTCCAGATAAATGGCGCCTACCACTGCTTCGAGGGTGTTACCAAAGATCTGGCTCATTTTAAGAGAGTTATCGAACTTATTGTAGAAGGTGATCTTTTTTAAACCCATTTTGATGGCGATCTCATTGAGTTTATTCCGGTTCACCATTTTAGACCGCATTTCGGTAAGAAAGCCTTCTTCTTTGTAGGGATATTTTTTAAAAAGAAAATCGGCTACGATCCCACTGAGAATAGCATCTCCGAGGTACTCGAGCCGTTCATTATTTTCGTCGGCACTATCCCTTACCGAACGATGGGTAAGGGCAGCTTTATATAATGCGAGCTTGCCCGGGGTAAAACCCAGTACATTGCGCAGATTCTTTTTAAAAGAAAGATTCTCTTCTTTGCCTAAAAAGCGGTCCAGGATTCCCACAATTGTCAATCTACTAATTTTTCATTAAGCCAAAAAATCATTAATAGGGCCGGACTCCGCAACCATCAAAAATGTTCAATATTACCTCAACAACTCTACGCGTAAAAACTACGCTTCAAACTTTTTCACGATTACGCAGGCATTATGCCCTCCAAACCCAAATGTATTACTTAATGCAGCGCGTACAGTTCGCTGCTGGGCTTTTTCAAAGGTGAAATTTAATCGCGAATCAAGATCAGGGTCGTCGGTAAAATGGTTGATGGTAGGCGGAACAATATCATGTACCACGCTTTGGATACAGGCTATTGCTTCTATTACCCCGGCGGCGCCTAAACAGTGCCCCGTCATGGATTTTGTAGAACTGATGTTTACCTTAAAGGCATGTTCACCAAAAACATCGGTGATCGCTTTTATTTCTGCAATATCGCCTAATGGAGTTGAAGTTCCATGGGTATTGACATAATCAATATCCTCGGGCTTCATGCCGGCGTCGTCAAAAGCAACCAACATTACATTTTTGGCGCCCAGTCCTTCGGGATGAGGGGCTGTAATATGATGCGCATCGGCAGTAGCTCCGCAACCAGCAATTTCGCAATAAATTTTTGCTCCACGTTTTAAAGCGTGTTCCAGTTCCTCTACTACCAGTACCCCGGAGCCTTCACCCATAACAAAACCATCACGTTCTTTGTCATAAGGGCGGCTGGCTGTTTTTGGATCGTCGTTACGTTCGCTCAGGGCTTTCATGGCATTGAAACCACCCACCCCAGCTTCGCTGATAACACTTTCAGCACCACCGGTTAGAATGATATCAGCCTTGCCTAACCTAATGAGGTTGAACGCATCCATAATGGCGTTGGTAGAAGAAGCACAGGCACTAACTACCGCAAAATTGGGACCACGAAATCCATGTCGCATGGAGATATGACCAGCTGCAATATCCAGGATCATCTTGGGAATGAAGAAAGGATTAAAGCGGGGGGTGCCATCACCTTTGGCGAAGTTTACCACTTCTTCCTGGAAGGTTATCAAACCGCCAATTCCGCTCGCGAAAACAACCCCTACCCGGTCAACGTTGACATTCTCTTTATTAATGCCGGCGTCAATCACCGCCATATCGCTTGAGATGATGGCAGTTTGGGTAAAACGGTCAATTTTGCGGGCTTCTTTACGGTCGAGAAAATTCAATGGGTCGAAATTCTTTAACTCGCAGGCAAAGCGTGTTTTGAATTTTGAGGCATCAAACTGGGTAATAAAGTCGGCACCGGAAACTCCGTTTATGAGTCCGTTCCAATATTCCTGTAAATTATTTCCGATAGGTGTAAGGGCACCAATTCCGGTTACAACAACTCGTTTCAATTGCATAGCTCTTGCCTGAGGGAGTTTTTAAGTAAGAAATCCGCTTTCGCAGCATGCGCCCAGCTATCGAAAGCGGATTT
>NZ_JBJMLX010000404.1:0-8984 GCF_045805085.1 Niastella sp. | reverse complement strand
CAGATCTTCATGCTCCATTTGTGGTTCCATACCTTTTGAATTTATGTGAGTACAATGTGGCAGCGTTTTGTAAAGGTAGTGCAAATTGGCAGCCAGGCTACAGGAGGTAAATGTTCCACCACTATGAAAGTTTTTTTTGTTTTCCTCCAATTAATCGTAATATTGCGATAGATATGGGACTTACCAAAGCAGAAATATTTACCGATAAGCAGAATAGGTTGGCGCAAATGATGAAGGCCCTGGCGCATCCTGCCCGGATCGCCATCATCCAGTATCTTATAAGATCGCAAGCCTGTGTGTGTGGCGACCTGGTTGATGAGTTAGGCCTGGCCCAGGCTACTATTTCGCAACATTTAAAAGAGTTGAAGAACGCCGGGTTGATCCAGGGCACCATTGAAGGCACCAGCGTTTGTTATTGTATTGACCCCAAGGTATGGAAGCAATACAAAGAAGCCTTCGATACTTTCTTTGTCGCCTATAAGAACAAGGATTCCTGCTGTTAAATTTTTTTGACTGTATTCATCGCAATATTGCGATATAACAATAAAAGAAAACAAAATGAAAGATCAGGATCAAATAAAGGAAATGGTGAAACAGCAATATGCAGCAATCGCTCTGCAGGACAAAGACCAGAACCAAAGCTCCTGCTGCGGTTCAGGTTGCTGTAGCACCGAAGTGTATACTATTATGAGCGACGATTATACCCAACTGGAAGGGTATAATGCAGATGCCGATCTGGGGCTGGGTTGCGGCTTACCTACCCAGTTTGCCAAAATCAAAAAGGGCGATGTGGTAGTTGACCTGGGTTCAGGAGCCGGCAACGATTGTTTTGTGGCCCGCGCTGAAACAGGCGAAACAGGCAAAGTGATCGGTATTGATTTCACCCCTGCTATGATTAGCAAAGCCAGGGAAAACGCTGAAAAATTAGGTTTACATAATGTAGAATTCCGGCTAGGTGATATTGAAAGTATCCCAATGACCTCAAATATGGCCGATGTGGTGGTAAGTAATTGTGTATTGAACCTGGTTCCGGATAAAAATGCTGCTTTTAAAGAGGTATTCCGCATCCTGAAACCCGGCGGGCACTTTAGTATTTCCGATGTGGTACTGGAAGGCCAGCTGCCTGACGCAATAAAAAATGCAGCAGAGATGTATGCAGGCTGTGTGGCCGGTGCGCTTCAAAAAGAGATATATCTTGAAATTATTCAATTGAACGGCTTTGAGCATATTACTCTTCAAAAAGAAAAGCCCATTGTGATACCTGATGATATTTTGCAAAATTATTTATCTGCTGAAGAGATCGCCCAATATAAACAAAGCGGCACAGGTATTTATAGCATCACTGTTTTTGGTGAAAAACCAGTAAGTGAAAATGCCCCCTGCTGCGCACCAGGGTGTTGCTCCTGATCTCTACCAAACTCAGATCCTGAAACACTGTTCATGATAAAAAAATCTGTTTGTGAATTTATAGGAACTTTTGCCCTGGTATTTTGCGGTACAGGAGCCATGATAATTGATAAGGAAAGTGGCGGCGCTGTTTCTCATGTGGGCGTTGCGATCACTTTTGGATTAATAGTAATGAGCATGATATATGCCCTCGGTGATATTTCAGGCGCTCACCTTAATCCGGCAGTCAGCATTGCTTTTGTATTGGCTCGCAGACTACCGGTTAACAATCTTGGAATTTATATAATAAGCCAGATAGCCGGAGCTTTTGCCGCAAGCGGATTATTGAAATTTCTTTTTCCATCAAATGAATTCCTTGGCGCCACCTTACCGGCAGGAACGGCGATGCAATCTTTTGTACTTGAAATTATACTCACATTCCTGTTAATGCTGGTCATTATCAATGTAGCCACCGGTTCCAAAGAACAGGGATTATTTGCCGGCATAGCCATTGGTTCGGTTGTTTTATTGGAAGCCATGTTTGCAGGGCCTGTCTGCGGCGCCTCCATGAACCCGGCCAGGTCATTAGCCCCGGCGGTAGTATCCGGTCATACAGAACATCTGTGGGTATATTTGCTGGCGCCGGTTATTGGTGCGGCAGTGGCAATACCCCTATGGAAATATTTAACGTCTAAAAATCATATAGCAAAATGAAAATTGCATTATTCAGCGACATACATGCTAACCTGCCTGCATTGGAAGCGTTTTTCAAAAGCGTAGAGGTTCAACAGCCAGATGCCATTTACTGTTTAGGCGACCTGGTTGGTTATAACATCTGGCCAAACGAGGTCATCAATGAAATTCGTAAACGTGGTATCCCTACCATTGCGGGCAATTATGATTATGGAATTGGAAGATCAGGTGATGATTGCGGCTGTGCCTATAAAACGGATACAGAGAAAGCGAATGGCGCCGTTTCAATATCTTTTACTAATGAGATCGTGAACAATGCGGAAAGAAAGTATTTAAGAACGCTGCCAGCACACATAAAAGTTGAGTTTCAGCTAAACAACGACACCTTAAACCTGCTTTTAGTGCATGGCAGCCCGCGTAAAATAAATGAATACCTTTTTGAAGATCGGGAAGAAAAAAGCATGTTGCGCATTATGCAGGACGCTGATGCTGATGTCATGTGCTTTGGCCATACACATAAGCCTTACCACCGGGTATTAGCCGCATCAGAGGATGACAAAGAACGTTACAGACATGCCATCAATATCGGTTCTGTAGGCAAATCCAAGGATGGCGATCCACGCGGAGGCTATGTATTGCTCCACATAAATGAGAATAGCGCTATTTACGATAAAGAAACGATCCAGGTAGAATTTGTGAGATTTGAATACGATGTAGAAAAAGCAGCCAAAGCTGTTGAGGATAGCCGTTTACCAAACGCTTATGCGGAAAGTTTACGGAAAGGCGTATAAACCATTATAAAAGCATATTAAGTATATTTGGTACAACAATAGCTTTATTAATTTATGGACACGATAAGTCAAATTAAAATTGCAAAGGCAGGCAATGAGCAAAGACAAGCTATTATTACATTGCTTCAGTCAGAAAAATTACCTGTAGAAGATCTGCCCGCTTCCATGGAGAATTTTTTTGTAGCGCTAAACGCCGACAAAGTAATTGGCGCAATAGGCTTAGAGCAATATGACAATTGTGGATTGTTACGTTCAATGGTAGTAGATAAAGAATATAGAAATAAAAATACTGCTTCACAACTCTTGCAGGAATTAGAAACCTATGCAATTGCATTAAGCATCGATTGCATGTACCTGCTCACAGAAACGGCTCCTGGATATTTCGGGAAAAAAGGTTACCAAAAAATTGCAAGAGAAGAGGCGCCCCGGGCCATTCACGCTTCTTCGGAGTTTAGCCATGTTTGCCCTGTTAGTGCCATTGTCATGAAAAAGGAATTTATTGCTGTATAATAATAGTAGATCATGAACGCCTGCACTTCCACCTCTCAAATCTGGGAACAACATAGCGATAAACTAAAAAACTTTATTTGCAGTAAAGTAAATGGTGATGACTGTTGTGAAGACATATTGCATGATGTATTCGTGAAAATATCTGAGAATGAAGAACGGATTAAATGGGTTGAAAAGCCGGCTTCTTATGTAATAAAGATGGCTCAAAATGCCGTGATCGATCATTACAGGTTAAAAAGTAAAACAACCCAACTAACCGAAATAAATTGCAAGAGCGAAGAAGCGCAGCAAACAGCCATCAGGCTGGCCGATTGCTGTTTATTATCATTTATAAAAGCTTTACCGCCATTATACAGCGAAGCATTGATCCTTTCAGAACTGGAAGGCCTATCCCAAAAGCAATTATCCCAACAACTGGGTATTTCCTATACCGGGGCAAAGTCGAGGGTACAGCGGGCAAGAAAAATGTTGAAGGAAGCTATTTTGGCCTGTTGTCCTTACCAGTTTGATAAATACGGAAATATTATTGGCTGCTGTAAATAATACCTTGCGTCTTTTTTGAGTTGCCCCCGTTGTAAGTATACTAAACTATTTCACCATGAGAAGTATAAGTATACTACGACTGATTGTATCAACTATTTTATTGATAAGTATTGTTCCTTCCGGTCTATGCCAGCCCCATTCATTGGAGCCTGTTAGCAGGTATTATAAATCGTATGGCGAATTAAGTGACCGTCCCAATCCTGAAAGGGCCTGGATGGATACCATCACTTTTCCCTGGTCGGAATACAGCCCCAATGCTATCACCAATTCCCTGGTTCGCACCGTTTACCTGAAACCGGATGATGAAGCAAAGCTCCCCGGTTTAATTCACCCGCCGGCCAATAGTTCAAACCAAACCCGCGCAGAACTGGACTATTTATTATCGCTTCAAAACAGCAGAACGAAGGAGCAAATAAACAGGGCCGAATACATTGCCAATATAGGTTCGTGGTTTAATATTTTAAACCCTACCGACCCCGATTATGAGGAGAACAGAAAACAGCTTTTTTATATTGCGGAAAGCGTGGGTGATTGGTACAATTATAAAAATTTTCCGGCCACCACACAGCTATTGCTTAATTGCATTCAGGATATCCGAGTAACAGAGTTCCGGTTGAAATGGGTTTTTAAACGGGCACGGCCTTATCACCTGGAACCGAGGTTACAACCGCTCACAAAGATCAAATCCCCCTCCTTTGCCAGCGGCCACACCTTGTGGTCATTTACGGAAGCGTTTTTATTTAGTGAGATCATACCTGAGAAAAGAGCAGCCTTCATTGAGAAAGCAGATGAAGTAAGATGGTCGCGGGAACTATTAGGTATACACTATCCCAGCGATAATGAAGCAGCGAGGGTGATTGCCTGGAACCTGCTGAAATGCTGGATGAACAATGCTCAATTTGTTACCGACCTGAAGAAAGCCAAAGCTGAATGGGCAGATCATAAAATAAGGTTACAGTAGCATTTCCCAACATTTTAAAGACAAATCCGGGAAAAAATATACTTTAGCGTAGGTTGGCCTAAATCAAGTAATATTTATCACAAAACAAGCAGACGTTGGAATCGATTAACCTGAATACCCTCAAACTCAAAATAGAGTCTCCTAATATAAAAATCGTATCGTTTGACATCTTCGACACCCTCATTTGCAGACCCTTTCTTGATCCGGATGCTTTATTTGGTTTAATGGCGGCGGATGTCAACAACATCACTGGAAAAAAAGTCGACTTCAGATCAATAAGAATCGCTGCAGATGGTTCTGCACGTGCCGCTTCAAAACAGGGTGATATAACCCTGGATCACATTTACCAGCAAATAGCATCGAATTTAAACATAGATACTACC
The DNA here is from genome assembly GCF_045805085.1 of Niastella sp. Lineage (NCBI taxonomy): Bacteria > Pseudomonadati > Bacteroidota > Chitinophagia > Chitinophagales > Chitinophagaceae > Niastella > Niastella sp. Next base: position 3,717 of record NZ_JBJMLX010000404.1, on the reverse strand, counting down.
GCGGCGAATAAAATAAAAAACCTTGAAATTGAATATGAAAAAAGTATCCTGCGGAAGCGTTCATCAGTAGTAGAAATATTGGAATTTGCTTACCGGCGAGGGAAAAGAATTATTTTAACCAGTGATATGTATCTTCCAAAAGATACGCTAAAATTAATATTGCAAAACCTTGGAATAACTTCCTATCACGAATTCTATCTCTCAAATGAAGTTGGACTTAGAAAAGACAGCAGAACGCTTTTTCCATACATACTTGAAAAGGAAAATATAGCCCCAGATGAGCTTTTACATGTTGGAGATAACATACATTCCGATATTCAAATACCCCAGGAGATCGGAGTTGAAGTTTTTCATGTAAAAAAGCCGAAAGAGCTGTTTCTTCAAACCGCTATCGCAAAAGACATCTTCAATCCCCGGTTCCAAAACTCATCACATTATTCCCGCATTGCATTGGCAATGGGAATTAATAAATGTTTTGACGATCCGTTCCCGAAATCAAACAGCCTGGTTAACGGCGACCTGCAATTGTTTGGTTATTTTTATATGGGGCCATTATTGTTAAGCTTTACAAAATGGGTGGCTGAAACAGCGGATAAACAAAAAATAGACAAGCTTCTTTTTTTAAGCCGCGATGGTGAAATATTGTATAAAATATATCAGCTGCTTGGCAAATATTCTTCTCAGCAATTACCGCAGGCAGATTATATTCAAATTTCCCGGCAAACAGTTGCAAACCCATATTTAGAAGAAAACAATCTTTTTAACAAAGCACTTACGGTGCCTTATAACGGGGATACACTTAAAAACTTTTTTAATACCCGTTTTGGAATAAACATCTCCTACCTGAATAATACAAAACTCAATGAATTTGGGTTTGAAGATCTGAATGCCAAAGTGTTTTTACCCCAGGATTTTGAAAAGATCAAATCACTGGCTGCATACGTATTTCAAACAAGCGAAAAAACGTTCAACACCAAAAGAAAAAATGCTATAAAGTATTTAAAACATAAGAAATTATTCGGGGACTCCAACCAGGCGGTGGTGGACATTGGTTACTCTGGAAGCATGCAGAAATTTTTAAACGACATTTCCGGCAAACCTATTCATGGCTTGTATATGATAACCAATCAGTCTATTCAGACCAATATTGGCAGACCCGGAATTTTCACAAAGGGATTGTTCGGTGATAATACTGACCCATCAGCTACTACTACTACAATAGAAAAATACAACCTGTTTTACGAAACGATCCTTTCTTCAGTAAAGGGCTCGGTTAAGGATTACAAATTAAAACTGGGAAAACCACAACCCGTACATGAAAACGTCGGCTGGGAAGAAAGTGAAAAAGTAAAAAAGTTACCGCTGATACATCAGGGAATTCTGAACTTTTGTGAGGATTTTCTTTCCATGTTTAATAGTGTAGATGCCATCCCCTATGAAGAGCTCGATCTGCTGCAGGAATCATTCAGGCACTTTCTGGAAAATCCTACCATTGATGATATAATCATGTTCTCAGGTTATTCGATGGATGATCATTATTGTGGTAATAACATTTTTTACTGGGTTCCTACCCCTGTTGAATTGCAGAATAAAAATTATAATTCCGGAAAAATTTTGTGGCGGCAGGCATTAAGCATAATCGAGGCACAGGAAATAAATAAGATTAATGAGCTGTTTGATTCACACAATGCCCGGTTTGGACATTTATTCAATCAACCACAAAGCTGGTATAAGAAGATCGGCAATTTGATTAAAAAACGGTCTTGACGGAAGTCAGAACCGGGCAAATAAACAATCCTCAATTTGTTACCGACCTGAAGAAAGCCGTAAGCAATACACAAACACCCTCAAATAAAAGCAAATAAAAGAAAAAGGAGCCCTTACTTCGGCTCCCACAACTCAATTTTGTTACCCTCTATATCAAGTATATGAACAAACTTGCCATAGTCATAGCTTTCTACATTATCCAACACCGTCACCCCTTCTTCTTTTAATGCGGCAACAAGTGCTTCCAGGTCGTGAACCCGGTAATTGATCATGAAGTCTTTTGTGGACGGCTCAAAGTATTTGGTGTTTTCTGAAAAAGGGCTCCACAGCGTATAGCCTTCCTTTGAATCCTCTTCCTGTTTCCAGCTGAATTGTACGCCGTATTCGGTTACATCAAAACCGAGATGGGTCTTATACCATTCTTTCATTTTTTCGGGGTCCTGGCATTTGAAGAAAATGCCGCCTATTCCTGTTACCCTTTTCATAGTTGTTGTTTATAGCAAGATAACCCTTTTTCCCTCAGAACGCATTCTCCTCCCGCTTCAATCGCCACCGTACAAAAACTTGAAAATTGAGCGGCTTGCTGTGGTCCTTGCTTTGGCTGGTGAACGGACTGGTCAACGGCAGCAATACCGCGGCGCCCAGATCTACCGACCCTAATTTATAAGCCACTTCAAATTTGGCCAGGATAAACGAAGCTCTCAGGTATCTGTTGGTCAATGAATCGCCCTTCACTGTAAATAAAGTATCGGGGATATTTTTGCCATACGTGCCGGAATCTACTATTCGTTTTGTTTGTTGTTTTCCCAGGGTTTGCCCCAGCGTTTGGTACCCGATGCCGGCGCCTATAACAAAGCTTTCATTCAGGTGGTAATTGTATTGTAACCCGGCATACATACCGCCCGACTTTATAAAGCTGGTGGTCTTGCGTAAGGGAACAAATGCCGGCAGCGTATCTGGACCATATTTCCGGATACTGTTATCTTCCTTGATCACATTGTTGCCATAAACGGTCCATTCGGCGGGTTTTACCAGCAATAGTATTTCATGTTGATCATTGTGCCGGCTCAGCCAGATGCCGGGTATTAGCGGGTTATAGGGCTGACTGCGGTTATTGGGACCAGTAAAATAATTGCCACCTCCATTTACCGGTATAGCCACTTTCCAATGCAGTCCAAACTGCCAGTGCCCGGGGGCGCGGAAAGACCTGGCAACCATACGGCCGTCTTTTTTGCTGACATCCGCGCGAATCACCTTTGTCCTGGTTTGCATGGTGTCTTTTACCCAGGGGCGGTTTGAAGTACGGGCAGGAACCGGCGCAGGCGACGCTTTCCCCTTTGGTGTTTGTCCCTTTGTAGTGCCAACTATATCGATATAATTGTTATCGGGTGTGCCACCAGCCATGGTGGTTAACAGTAAATTGTTTGCGGCGGTGTCTTTTACGCCATGGTGAGCAATCGCCGTATCAATAACAGCAGGGGTATCAATGGCAACAACCCGGTTCAATGAATCCGGGTTCGTATGTGTTATTATATGTGTAGTTTCTGTTGGCCGGGTTCGCCTGACGGGTATATGGGCCGGTTTTTTCTTTTTTGCAACCGGGTGCGGCCTGGTTCTTTGTTTTGGCGGATTATCCTGGAAGATCACATAGCCATTATACATGATATAATACAACGACGTGTTCTTCTTTATTTCCTGTAACAACAACCCAATGGTATACGTGCCTTTTTTCAGGTTAATCACTTTATCGCCTTTTACCTTCGAGGAATTAAAGGAAAAACGGATGGCGCTGTGGCTGTGAACAAACCTCGTCAACGAATCCAGTGTTATGGGTTTATCAAAATAAAATGGCGGCCGCTGGTTTCCGGGGGCAGCGGCCTTTTGTTGTGCCAGGCAATTTCCCGGCATCGCGCATACCAACAGGATAAAAAATCCAGAAATACATTTATT
>NZ_JBJMLX010000403.1:0-1343 GCF_045805085.1 Niastella sp. | reverse complement strand
CCGTCACCATTGCTGGCTCCGACCGCTTGTAGGCGTACGGTTTCAGGTACTATTTCACTCCCTTGTTTAGGGTGCTTTTCACCTTTCCCTTACGGTACTGGTTCACTATCGGTCTCTGAGGAGTATTTAGCCTTATCGGATGGTGCCGACAAATTCAGGCAGGATTTCTCCGGTCCCGCCTTACTCAGGATACCACGCGTCCTCAACAATTTGTGCCTACAGGACTATCACCTGCTATGGTTCAACTTTCCAGAAGATTCAGCTTGATGTTGATTTCTAAATGTGGTCCTATAACCCCTGTGCCGCACGCGACACAGGTTTGGGCTGTTCCCTTTTCGCTCGCCACTACTTGGGGAATCACGTTTGTTTTCTTTTCCTCCTCCTACTTAGATGTTTCAGTTCAGAGGGTTGACTCTCCTTGCGGAGTGACACACCTTCAGTGTGCCGGGTTGTCCCATTCGGAAATCTGGGGATCTAATGCTTGTGTGCAGCTCCCCCCAGCTTATCGCAGCTTACCACGTCCTTCATCGTCTCTCAGAGCCAAGGCATCCACCATACGCCCTTAAGTGCTTTAAAAGAGTTATTACTATTACTCGTTATTTACAACTTTTATTATCCCAATATGTCAAAGAACTACCCTCCAGCCCCTAAAAGGGAACTAAAGAGAACGCCTGATCTCTTGCGAGAGTGAGCGTTTGTAGCTGATGTTAAGGCTGCGAACCTTATAGACCATTACGTCACACCATCTTGTTTGAAAGAACTTTTGTTGTGGAGGATATCCCCGAACCTCATTTGGTGGAGGATATCGGAGTCGAACCGATGACCCTCTGCGTGCAAGGCAGATGCTCTAGCCAACTGAGCTAACCCCCCAAATTAATTGAGCAGATAGCTATCAGCTAATAGCTATTAGCTTTTGATCACCTTTACTTTCGCTTTGGCGATCGCAGTAGACCCGAGCAGATTTGAACTGCTGACCCCTACATTATCAGTGTAGTGCTCTAACCAGGCTGAGCTACGGATCTGTTTGATTGTAGCCCGATCCAGGTTATATCGAATCCCTCTTATCGGGTTACCATAAAAAGAACTTATGAAATGTTCTATGAAAGTTAAGTGAAGCAACAGCTGAAAAGATTGTTTCCAGCGATCATCTCTAAAAAGGAGGTATTCCAGCCGCACCTTCCGATACGGCTACCTTGTTACGACTTAGCCCCAGTCACTAGTTTTACCCTAGGCGGCTCCTTGCGGTTACCGACTTTAGGTACACCCAGCTTCCATGGCTTGACGGGCGGTGTGTGCAAGGTCCGGGAACGTATTCACCGTATCATTGCTGATATACGATTACT
>NZ_JBJMLX010000402.1:0-13176 GCF_045805085.1 Niastella sp. | reverse complement strand
GGCGCATTTGTGCCTGTGTGTTCATAGCAAAAAGCAAAAAGACAATTATAAACCGGTATCGTGTGAAAAAGCTAGCAGGGTGAAAATTATTCACGGGCCCAAAAAATTTCATTCCGCAGGAGTTAGGGGTATTGTAATTAATAACCAAGATATGAAATAACGATCGCATTTAATAGCGTAGAAAAGTTTTGACTTTTGGAACCGGGCTTCTATATTGTAAAGAAATACGACCCTATTATGCCCCAACACCTATGGATAAAAATGGCCAATCTTGTATTTGAACTGGAAAAGAAATTATCCACAGGCCAGCCCTCCACAGGCATCCTTCGTAATATAGAGCGGATGAAAACCGTACTGGAAGATGCCGGACTACTGCTACTCAATCCATTGGGCGAACCTTATAATGAGGCGCGTACCGACCTGGAAGCCAGCATTACCGGCGAGGCAGCCGGTAAACTGCAGGTGCTGGATGTTATAAAACCCATCGTTTACACACAACAGGAAGACGGCCGGTCGTTATTACAAAAAGGCGTTGTCATTGTAGGAAACAAATAAAATAACTATCATATATGTCGTCGACTATCAATTTTGCCATCGATCTGGGCACTACCAATTCCCTGATCGCCAAGGCAAATAACGGGAGTGTGGATATTTTCAAGAACCCTTCCGGCATGAAGGTGACCCTGCCCAGCGTGGTGGCCTTCCGGAAAGACCGGATCCTTATCGGTGATAAAGCGCGGGAGCATGTTGAAAAAGACCCTGCGAATGTATTTGCTGCTTTCAAAAGAAAGATGGGTACAGGCGAAAGCTTTTTTATTCCCAACAGCGGTTCGTTTAAAACACCCATTGAATTAAGCACGATCGTTTTACAGGAGTTAAAGAACTTTATTTTCACTGGTGAATCGCCGGCCAGCGTGGTCATTACCATCCCGGCCAGTTTTGATACCATTCAAAGCAATGCTACCAAGGAGGCGGGGTATGCGGCCGGCTTCAGGGAAGTGCTGTTGTTACAGGAACCTATTGCCGCCAGTCTGGCGTTTGCCAATAAAGAAGGCAGGGCCGGCATGGAAGGCCAATGGCTCGTATACGACCTGGGAGGCGGTACTTTTGACGTAGCCCTGGTAGTTATTGAGGATGATGAAATGAAGGTTATTGACCATGAAGGCGATAACTTCTTTGGCGGTGTTGATTTTGACAACGGCATTCTTACGCAATTGTTTATTCCCTACCTGGAAAGTCATTACCGCGTTCAGGACCTTTCCTCAAAAATGTTAAGTGCAAACGGGAAGTATAATAAGTTGTATTTCCAACTTCTCTATAAAGCAGAAGAAGCGAAGATAGCTTTAAGCAATCACGCCACCGTTGATATTGAATTTGATTTTGAAGATGAGGCTGGTGAGGAGCATGAAGTGTTTTTCACCATCAGCCGCGACCAGTTCGATGCCATTGCCCGGGAGCGGGTGCTGGCTTCTATTGCGTTTATCAGAAACCTGTTGAGCCGGAACAATAGGCAACCTTCGGATATTACTGAAGTGGTGCTGGTAGGCGGTAGCACGTATATTCCATTGGTAAGAAACCTGCTGACGCAGGACCTGGGCATCAAAGTAAATACTACCATCGATCCCACAACGGCGGTTGTAGAAGGCGCTGCCTGGTATGCCGGCGGCAGGCCCTGCAAAGCCACGCCTTTACCAACAGCTCAGCAACCGGATACAACAAACCCCGGCGGCAAAACCGCCTCAAACGATAAGGCGTCTTCCATTGAAGTAAAAACTGCGTACCAGGCAAACAGCCGGGACCCGGAAGAATATTTAGCCGCCACCATTAAAAATGCACCGGCCGGTAGCACGTATCGCATTACCCGTGCCGATGGTGGTTTCGACAGCGGGCTGAAACCGGTGGCTGAAAAGATCAGTGAAATGCTGTTGTTGCTGCCAAACAGTTTGAACGCTTTTAGCATGAAGCTGTTCGACAAACAGGGTTTCCCCTTGCAGGTAACCATTCCCGAGATCCTGATCGTGCAGGGTAAGTTCTCTATTTACGGACAACCCCTCCCTCATGATATTTGTCTTGAAGTGGATGACACCGATAATAACATCACTCACCTGGAAGTGATCTTCGAAAGGAACGCGATCCTTCCCATCAAAAGATCGATCACCAAAACATTGAGCCGCACCATCGTTAAAGGAAGCGATGACCAGTTGCTGATCAATGTGCTGGAAGGCAGCCGTTATTCATCGCCACAATCGAACCTGCCCATAGGCATTGTCAGTATTTCCGGCAGGAACCTGCAATCAGACCTGGTAAAAGGCGCCGATATAGACCTCACATTCGTGATCAGCGAAAGCAGAGATATAACGGTGACGGCCTATATCAGTATGATCGATGAAGAGTTCAAACAGGCGTTCAGCCCTTCGGCCCGCTCGGTAAACGTAACCCGTTTGCAGCAGGAAACTGATTATCTGCACCGGTTGGGCAAGCGGCAATTGGAAAAACTGTTGAAGAACGAAAAATATGAAGAGAGTGCGCCCCTGCAACGCGCGTTGAACGACCTCGAGGCTATCCAGGTAAAATTAAGGGCGCTGTCACCGGATGATGTAACTGACACCAAATACCAGCTGGACGATCAGAAGCGGCGACTGGCGCAGATCATTGACACGGCTGAGAAAGGCGACCGGATGGTAGAGCTAAAAGAAGAATACTATTATAAGAAAGAAGAATGCCGGCAGTTGTTGCAACAAACCGGTCATAAAGACCTGCAACTACGTTTAGATAATTTGATAGCTGAGGAAAACACCTGGATCAATAACTGCAGCACGCAATTTCTGCGGCTGAGGATCGGTGAAATGAGCCGGTTGACCTGGGACATCAGGCGAAAGGATGTTTCTTATGTTACCAGGGTGTATTTGTATTATGCCGGACTGCCCGATGATAAATTTTACAACATACCCCAGGTAAAAGTATTGCGGGCCCGGGGAAACGAGGCGCTGGGAAGACAGAACCCCGATGAGATTTTAAGCTATGCCGCCCAGATGCATGAACTTCTTATTGACAAAGACCAGAATGAGGCGATAAAAGGTACCGGGCTCAAAGGTTAAGCGAGACAGGAAGTAAGAAGTACGAAGCTCGCTGAATTTGTATTTTCTTACTTCCTGCTTCTTACTTCCTATAGTTTACCAGTGACGACAGGTGGCCATTCTGGCCAGCAACAGCAACACAAATATTATAACTTTAATAACAGCCCAGGGACTGGTTTCCGCCGGTGCAGCGGCTCCTCCTCCGGCTACCGGTCCGCCCTCCTGGGGAATAAGAACAGCCTCCAGTTCTTCCCGCTTTTTACCAATCTGTGTTTTCACATCTTCAGAAGCGGCCAGCAATTGGGCATTTTCCAACCAGGTACTTACATAGTTCCCGGTTTGCCTGTTCTTGTTAAAAGTGTATACGCTGGCCTGTAATATACATAAGGCATACTTATCTTTTAAGGGGCCAAACCTGTCAGAAGGAAGCAATTGAATCAATCTGATATAACGAAATTCCATCAGGTCCTTAACCTTCGAAAGCATCAGCATGCCCGTAGCATTATAGTACTCCCCGATGGTGGAAATGCTGCCCATGACAATCTTTATAACAGCCTGCCAGCCCTTTTCCGTGTCGGCCGGCGTCATCAGCAACCTGTTCTTAAGTAAGGCGGTTAGTCCATCCTCATCAGGATCAAGAAAGCAGGCATTCATGTAAGTAATGAAGGCGTGACAGAAATAAGGGCTGATCCAGTTGATAAACTGTTCATCTGTATATACCGGATTGCGCAGGAAATTTTCTTTCCGGCCAATATGGGCAGTTTCCAGAAAAACCAGCAGTACGGGGTCTTCCGCTACCACCGAATGATACATCAAACCATCCTCTTTCAGCAGGTCTTCATAATATTGAATGATGTCATTTTTGGTAAATGACCGGCCGTTCATTTCAATAGTAGTTTCCCCGCTAAGCTCCAGCTCGGCAAAGAGTTTTTTTCTTTCTAATTGAATGGCTTTTTTATCGAGCGGGGTAACTATGGGTTCTCCGGATAACGAAGAAGGTGATAAATATTGCATCAGGGTAGATTGTGGTTCAACACGCGAAAAATACACAATAATCCCAATAGATGCAATAGCCCACCTGGGATATATAATCGAAAACAGGTATTTGAAAAGTCCGGCCGCTTACAAAAAGAAATTGTAAATTATGGTATTAAAAACTGCACCATGAAGCCAATCCTGACTGCTTTTGCTATGATCTGCATTGCTGTTACCTGCTATTCCCAAACAGCGGTTAAGCAATACACCATTGAACAATTCTATAAAACCATCGCTTTTGGCGGGGGTAATTTTAATAAAGCCGAGAACAAAATAATTGTTCATGATAACAGCTCCGGCATCTTCAATGTATACGAAATTGACCTGGCCACCAAAGAGAAGAAGCAACTGACCAACTCTGAAAAGGAATCGTATTACGCCATCGACTATATCCCCGGTACCAGCGATTTTCTATATTCGGCCGACAAAGGCGGGAATGAGAATACGCACATCTATTTGCAAAAAGGAGATGGTTCCGTAACCGACCTAACACCGGGCGTTAAAGAGAAAGCTGGTTTTTTTAGCTGGAACCACCCCAAGACTGCTTTTTATTATACCAGTAATGTTCGCGACTCCCGTTTTTTTGATCTGTATAAAATGAGCCCCGGCGACTGGAAGCCGGCCCTGCTTTATCAAAATGAAAAAGGATTTGATGTGGCCAGCATTTCCCCCGACGAAAACTGGCTGGTGTTAACCAAAAGCATCACCTCAGACAAAAATGAAATGTACCTGCTTAACCGCAAAACCAATGAATTAAAGAAGCTGTCTGCCGAAAAAGAAGCCACTTATTCACCACAAAGTTTTGAACTGGACAACAGCGCTTTTTATTACACCACCAACGAAGGCAGCGAATTCACGTATCTGGCAAAGTATGATCTCGCCACAGGCAAACAACAAAAGATATTCAGTGATAAATGGGATGTGATGTACATGTATATCAGTGAGAACGGTAAATACCGTGTAATTGGCGTTAATGAAGATGGCAGGGATAAAATATTGATGTATGATCACAAAAGCGGCAAACAGTTAGCCTTTCCCACCATTAAAGATGGCTATGTACAGAGCGTCAGCATTTCACCTACCGAAAACAATATGATCGTGTATGTTGTCAGCGACCGGTCACCGGTGAATTTGTATTCCTTCAACTTCGCTTCAAAAAAGCTTGATAAACTAACCAGTTCGCTCAATCCCGAGATTGATCCTAACGACCTGGTGGATGCGGAAGTGGTGCGCTTTAAATCATTCGACGGACTGCTGATCCCGGCCATATTTTATAAACCAAAAAATGCAGCTGCCGGCCATAAAGTACCGGCATTGGTTTGGGTACATGGCGGTCCGGGCGGACAAAGCACAGCCGGCTATTCACAGTCCATTCAATATTTCGTGAACCATGGGTATGCCATACTCGCGGTGAACAACAGAGGCAGCAGTGGCTACGGAAAAACGTATTATAAAATGGATAACCGGAACCATGATAAAGACCTGAAAGATTGTGTGTGGGGGAAGAAATGGCTGGCGCAACAAACATACATCAACCCTGCCAGCATCGGGATCTATGGCGGCAGCTATGGTGGCTTTATGTCGCTCGCCGGCATCATTCAATACCCTGCTGAATTCAAGGTAGGCGTTGACCTTTTTGGCGTAACCAACTGGCTGCGTACCCTGCAAAGCATTCCCGCTTATTGGGAAAGTTTTCGTAAAGCATTATACGATGAAATGGGTGACCCGGCTACCGATTCAGTGCGTCTGCGTTCCATTTCCCCGCTTTTCAATACCGACAAGATCAAAACGCCGTTGCTGGTACTGCAAGGCTCCAACGACCCAAGAGTGTTGCAGGTAGAAAGTGATGAAATTGTTGCCGGCGCCAAAAAGAACGGTACCCCGGTGGAATATGTACTGTTCCCCGACGAAGGGCATGGATTTAGAAAAAAGGAAAACCAAATGAAAGCGGCGAAGGTAACGCTGGACTTTTTGGATAAATACCTCAGCGGCAGCAGTAATTGATTTATCAACTACTGATATCCCTTTGCCTGCAGGTTAAATAATTCTGCATAGCGGCCATTTTTTTGTAACAGCTCCTGGTGGGTGCCTATCTCCAGGAGCTCGCCTTTATCCAGCACCAGGATCCTGTTGGCCATCCGAACGGTGGAGAATTTATGCGAGATCAATACAGCCGTTTTACCTTTCGTCAATTCTGAGAAACGTTGAAACACTTCGTATTCCGCCCGGGCATCCAATGCAGCTGTCGGTTCATCCAGGATCAACAATTGTGCATTCTTCATATAGGCTCTTGCCAGCGCTATCTTTTGCCATTCGCCACCTGATAATTCAACACCCTGGTTAAAACGTTTGCCCAACGGTTGCTCATAACCGCCCGGAAGCTTCTGCACCAGCAGATCGGCAAGGCTTTTCTTTGCGGATTGTACAATCAATCCTGCATTCTCTTTTTCATCAATATTCCCTACGGCAATGTTTTGGGAAACCGTCATTTGATACCGGATATAATCCTGGAAGATAACGCCTACGTTATAGCGCAGTTCAACCAGATCGTATTCGCGCAGGTCGTGACCATCGAGTAAGATGCGGCCTTCCGTAGGATCATACAACCGGGCCAGCAATTTTACCAGCGTTGTTTTTCCGGCGCCATTCTCCCCTACCAGCGCCAGCTTTTCACCCCCCGCCAGGGTAAAGTTGAGGTGCCTGTTGGCCCAGTTCTCTGAGTTCACATATTTAAACCCAACGTTCTCAAAAACAAATCCCTCCTTAATGGGATTGGGGAATGGCAGGGATTTACCTTTGTGAACGATCCTGGGTTGAATATGAAAGAATTCAAAAAAGTCTTTTAAGTAAATGGCCCCTTGCGACAAAGCTGTAAAGCGCGTTAAGATCCCTTCCAGCAAACTTCTTAGCTGTCTGAAAGAACCAGCCAGAAAGGTGAGGTCGCCAATGGAGATGCTTCCCTGCACAGCTTTGTAAACAATAAAAACAAACGCGCCATAATAACCGCAGGTGCCAAAGAGCGAAAAGGCAGCGCCCCACACCGACCGTTTAATGGCCAGTTGTTTATTATCCTTGTAGAATGTATCCGATAACTGTTTGAACCGGTCAATTAAAAACCCCGACAGATCAAACAGTTTTACTTCCTTGGCGGTTTCATCACTGGCGCCAATGTAACGCATGTAATCCAGCTCCCTGCGCTCGGGCGTTTGTCGCCTGCTAAGGGAATAGGTTTTGTCATTAAAATGCGCCTCTCCCAAAAATGCAGGCAACACGGCTATAATAAGGATCAGGATCAGCCAGGGATTGAAAACCACCAGGCCCGCCGCCAAAAACGTCACCGTTATCAGGTCCTGCACCTGGCTTAATACCTGGGACAGCAAAACGGTTCTACCCATAGTTTGCTGCCGCGCCCTTTCCAGTTTATCATAAAAAGTAGAATCCTCAAACTGCTCCAGGTCTAACGTGGCCGCATGCTGCATAATTTTGATAGAAGTGTAATTGGCGAACTTATCGCCCAACAAACTATCAATTAAAGCAGTGGCGCGCCCTAACACATCCGACAGCACGGCCAGTATCAATTCAATAATCACCAGCTCCCATAAATAGGCATGTGAATCATTACTGGTATGGGTTGGGTGCGCAACCTGGTCGATTATTAATTTTCCAATATATAAGATAGCAACAGGTATAGCCGAACGAATAATTCGAATAAGCGCCGTGGCGAACGTTAATGCAGGGCTCGTTTGCCACACCAGTTTAAAGAACTGCGGCAGATTATTCAGTGCATTGAACCGGTCCTTCAGTGTAACTTCCTCTGTTACAGCTCCCTTCTTTTCCAAAGTCGTTTATATTTTATGCAAAATACGATACAATAACTTTATCTGCTATATACAACAAATTATGAACGATTCTGTTTACCACCCCGCCGCAAAGCGGACAGGGACTGTATCATAACCGAACAGCAGGGCTATAATGCTATATTTAGCATTTTGGCTTTCAATAGGTTTACAGAATGGCATGTTATTTATCCCTGATATAGCACCTACATTCACCGTGAAAGCCAACTTTACATGATTAGTAACTTCTTCCTTACCGCCATCAGGAACATCCGTCGTAATTTCAGTTATACATTGTTGAATGTATCCGGGTTGACCCTGGGTATTGGCGCCTGCATTATTATTTTCCTGGTAGTGCGTAATGAATTGAGTTATGACCAGTATAACAGCAAGGCTAACCGCACGTACCGTGTTACGCTGAATGCCATTGATTTTAATCCGAGCGTATCGATGGTGATCACCCCTAACCTTCGCAACGACTTCCCCGAACTGGAGACAGTTACCCAGGTTTGGTTTCAACAGGATGGAACGGTGAAAGTGGGTGAACAGCGGTACAATGAAAAGCAATATTGTTTTGTTGACCAGTATTTCATGAAAGTGTTCGATCATAAGTGGCTGCAGGGCAATCCCCATACTGCTTTATCAGAACCCAACAACATAGTACTTACCAAAAGCCTGGCGCAGAAATACTTTGGCAATCGCGAGGCAATGGGGCAGGTTATTAAACTGGATAATCAATTTGATCTGAAGGTTGCGGGCATCATCAAAGACCCACCACCCAACACACATCTTCCCTTTCAGTTCCTGGTTTCATTTGAAACGATCAGGAAGGATATAGATCCGTTGAAACAAGGGTTTTACCAGATCATGGGCGGCTTTACTTATTTTGTTACGCCTGAACATTATGACATCAATAAATTGCAGCGGCAAATGCCGGCCTTTGTTGCCCGGCATTGGGGTGCAGACATGGCAAAAGAAGCAAGACTTCCGTTGCAACCGCTTACCAACATCCATTACGATACGCGCTATCTGCACAGCGGCGATATGCCTACCGTTTCAAAAGAATCGTATTGGGCGGTGGCCGCTGTTGGGCTGCTTATCTTATTGATCGCCTCCATCAATTTTATCAATTTGTCAACGGCACAGTCCATCAAGCGGGCAAAGGAAGTAGGCGTACGAAAAGTAATGGGCGCCGATCGTTTACAACTGATAAAACAATTCCTGGGCGAAACCATGGCGCTGGTATTGCTTGCCCTCTTCTTAGGTACCGCATTAGCAGCACTGTTCCTTTCCAACTTAAGCAATTGGCTCGAACTAAAGCTTGGTGCAGATGCCTTGTTGCAACCACAGGTATTACTGTTCATCGCCGGCATCACCATCCTGCTTACCCTAAGTGCTGGCTTATACCCGGCTTTTGTACAATCGGCCTTTAACCCCGTTACCGCATTCAGAAATATGAAATCGCCTGAACTGCGCGGGTTTTCGTTGCGCAAAAGCCTGGTGGTATTGCAGTTTGTTATTTCCCAGGTGTTGATCATCGGCACGCTGGTGGTTGCTTACCAAATGGATTTTTTCAAGAACCAGGACCTGGGTTTTAAAAAAGACGCCATCGTTTCTTTTTTTATACCCGACAGAAAAAAGCGGGATGTATTAGAGCAACAGTTACAGGCCAACCCCGGCATAAAAGCGATCAGTTTTTCCAGCGGCGAGCCCAGCTTTAATAGCCAGTTCTCTCCTTTTTCAGCCCCTGACCGCGGCATAGATAAAGACGATGTGACCGAAATAAAACTGATCGATGAAAATTATACGGATATGTTTGGCCTTACCATGCTGGCTGGTGAAAAAATGGGGCGTAAAGATTCTACCGATACCCTACGGCACGTGGTTGTAAATGAAACCCTCATCCATAAGCTTGGCATTCAACAACCCAATGACGCAGTAGGCGTGCGGTTTAAAGGCAATGGCAAAATGCTTACCATTACCGGTGTAGTGAAAGATTTTCAAAGTGAATCAAAACACAAGACAAGAAGACCGGTTATTATCGATTATAACCCAAAGAGCTTTTTCAGGGTAAGTGTGGCGCTGAAGCCAGCCGCCATTATACAAACCATGGGAAGCATTGAAAAAACCTGGAAGTCGCTTTTCCCTGATGAGCTATTCACCTATGAATTTCTCGATGACCGCGTTGCCAGTTTTTACAACCAGGAACAGAAGTTATATACGGCATTTCGCTTTTTTGTTGGAATAGCCATCCTCATTGGCTGCCTGGGCTTATACGGACTGATCACCTTTGCGGCCATTCAGCGCACCAAAGAAGTAGGGATTCGTAAAGTATTGGGCGCCTCGCTCCCCAACATTGTATACCTTTTCTCTAAAGAATTTATCACCCTTATAGCAATAGCTTTTTTAATTGCTGCTCCCCTGGCCTGGTATGCCATGAACAACTGGTTGCAGAACTTTGCCTATCATATTCAGATCAGTGCTGGCATTTTTGTGATAGCCATTCTTACCTCGTTTGTGATCGCCGCATTGACCATTGCCTCGCAAACCATTAAGGCAGCCATGGCTAATCCGGTGAAGGCGTTAAGAAGTGAGTAGTGACCGGATCACTTTACATGGATTTCCCGCGGCAAACACATCTGCGGGAATATCTTTTGTTACCACGCTGCCCGCGCCGATAACACTGCGGTCACCGATGTTTACTCCGGGGCAGATCACAACGCTTCCACCTATCCATACATCTTCACCAACGGTGATGGGTTTGGCATACTCCAGTCCCGCAGCTCTTTCTTTATAATTCATGGGGTGCGTGGCGGTATATACCTGTACATTGGGACCAAACAACGTACGGCTGCCGATGGTAACCAACGTTACATCCAACACAACACAATTAAAGTTGAAGAAAACCTTTTCCCCCAGTTTGATATTGTAGCCATAGTCGCAATAAAACGGAGGTTGCAACCAAAGACCTTCCCCGGCATTTGGCAGCAATTCCCTGAGCAGACTGGTCCGCTCGGCGGTCTCGTCTTCTCTTGTTTCGTTCAGTGCTGCCAGCAACAATCTGGCAGTCAGACGTTCGGCTGAAAGTTGTTCGTCCAGTGGGTTATACAGCTCGCCGGCCAGCATTTTTTCTTTTTCTGTTCTCATGGTGTTTATCGTGAAAAAATCATGCCTTTCCTATGTAACCTGCCGTAACTTAGATCAGTCTAACTAAAAAAGCTTATATGAAAAAAGTGAACACTATTATACTTTTAATATTTGTCATTTCTTGTTCCTCGGCCAACGCCCAGTGGCAGCAACAGGTACCGCCATACAAACCGGAATCAAAAGAATTGTACGACAGCATTGTACATATGGATAGCGTTTGGGAAGACTCTTATAATAATTGCAAGATGGATGTACAGGCGCAGTTGATCTCTGATGACCTTGAGTTTTATCACGACCGCACCGGCTTAATGACATCAAAAAAAGCGCTGATTGAGGCGTTAAAAAACAATATCTGTGGTAAAGTTACCCGGGAGTTATTAAAGGGAAGCATAGAAGTGTATTCCATCAACAACTACGGCGCGGTAGAAATGGGTTATCACCGGTTCCATAATAAAACCGAAAACGTCACCGGAGGTTATTCCCGGTTTATTCTTATCTGGCGTCACGAAAACGGGCAATGGAAAATGACCCGCGTCGTTAGTTTGCATGCGAATTAGCAACCTTGAGGTCCCGCATGGCGATCACGCGGTAATGATGGTCGTGCAGATACTGCATGTATTCCTTAAATGTATCGGGCCCGGTACTTACCCAGGGATGCGGGTTATCGGGCACACCGTGAAAACAGAATACTACAATCTGTCCTTCCTTTGCATCTTGTAACGCTTTATAAAAAAGATCCTTATTAGCCTTGCTGATGGTATAGCTGGGAATGTAAAAAGGATCGTCTTTTTTTGGATCGTATGGCCGGTCGTTGCCGGTGCGGGCATTGGTATAGCCTCTTTGCTTAAGTATGCGTACGGCCAGTGTATCGGTAACATAGCCCGGATAACAAAAACTCGTCATTTTGGGAATACCCAACGAATCGCCTTTGTGTTCAATATAAGCCAGCTCTGTAACCAACGCTGATTCCTTTAGTTTGGACACATGCTTATGGTGCCAGGTATGGTTGCCAATTTCAAAACCCATTTTATTGAGCGCGCCTACCTGCCGCCAGTTGAGGCTGATGGTACTATCGGGATACACACCCGGAAACTCACAAACATAAAACGTAGCGCCAAAACCGTACTGTTTCAATACAGGCGCCACCAAACTATAATGGCTTTGCGGCGCATCATCAAAGGTCAATACCACCGTCTTACTGTTCGTTTGGGAAATAAGTTCAAGTGGCAATAACAACAGGAGAAAAAAAGGTTTCATATCCATCTAAAATAACCACTTTACAACAAATAGCTTTCCTGTACAGTCTGCCGTTATTTCTGATGAAGGCATAACCCATTTCCATCCAGATCCTTTACCCACGCAAAGCGACCATAAGGCTGGTCTTCAATTTTTCCAAATTCGATCCCTTTGGTTTTATACTCCCGGATGTCTTTTTCAATATCCGGCGTTTCAACAATAACGCCATGAAAATGCATCAGGGCTATGGTGGCCCTGTCATCGGGCAGGCTCATTTGCAACCAGGTATGCCCATGGTCGGCCGGGGCTTCAACGATCACCTTAAAACCCAATTTCATATAAAACTCTTTAGCTTTCTGCTGATCTGATACCGGAATGATAATGATCTCGATCGCTTTCATATTTATATTATTTGCTGATAAAATTACACAGCCTGCTACAGAACAAGGCAGGGTAAATGCGACAATCTACCCTGTTGATTACGACAAGCCAGATGCTTACATTTGTATCATGAAGCACATTTCAATTCTGGTATTAGAGGATGCTACCGTGTCGTGCATCGACAGTAGCTACCAGATACTCACCCGCATAAACGATTTCCTGAAATACCAGGGAAAAGAACCGTTCTATACAGTTGAAATGGTGGGCCTTCAAACGAATACCGCTAGAAATAAAGGGCTCTATAGTATTCGCGCTAACAAAACCATCGCTGACATACACCAAACCGATGTCATTGTTATTCCCCTAATCTGCGGCGACTTCTCACAAACCT
Source organism: Niastella sp. (assembly GCF_045805085.1). Lineage (NCBI taxonomy): Bacteria > Pseudomonadati > Bacteroidota > Chitinophagia > Chitinophagales > Chitinophagaceae > Niastella > Niastella sp. Next base: position 73 of record NZ_JBJMLX010000402.1, on the reverse strand, counting down.
TTGCCAAAAACAAACCATACAGTAACTGGCTTTTATCGCAATATCAAAATGGAGCAGAGATTGTAAGTCTTTG
>NZ_JBJMLX010000401.1:0-5082 GCF_045805085.1 Niastella sp. | reverse complement strand
TAGGACCTGGCGCTGATGGCCTTACTTTTAATGTTACGGCCAACGATCCTGAAGGCAACCTGCTTTCGTGGAGCTTTAGTGCAACCTATGGCGAGAACCAGTCAGTGGCTATTTACAGCCAGCAGTACGAAACCGCCGTTCCGCCTGGAACCAACTGGGCCGGGGTATTGAACTTTGCAGTGCCTACCGCACCTGCCAACTGGCGGCCGCCTATTCAATGCGCTTACAGCTTTATTGTGCAGGCCTATGCCCGTACAACCAATGGTTATGGGTATATCGGCTATACAAACTATCATCGCAATTTAACCTTGCTGGTATAATGAAATGAGTTAATAAGTTGAAAAGTTAACAAGAATGATAAGACCTGGTAAATTGAGTTGCTTTGGCAGCTTCAGTTTGCCGGGTTTTTTTATGGTCAATGGTCAATGGTCAATGGTGAATGGTCAATGCTTTCTGCTATTGAAGAAATCGGTAACTGGTAACCAATACACTAACCGTTCGTCTGTGAAATAGACCAGTTATACAGTTTCCTGCAAAAAACTGTATTTTTCAAGGGCACATTGCACGCTCAGATGCGTCTTAATAGACAGTCTGATAATTTTTGTTCAACCGCTGACATTGAGGCATGCTTTCGACTACATGATGAGCCTCCATTTCAGCAAAAAAAATGATGTAAACCACTATTATGCAATTCAACAAGGTTTTTGCACTCCTACTGCTTCTTTCGGCAGCCTGCGAAAGTATGGCCCAAAACAAATACCAGTGGAAACAGGCGTCCGCTGGTGGTTACACGTATAAATATGTGACCAACGACCCCATGCAAACCAGGTTTTATACCCTGAAAAACGGCATGTCGGTTATATTAACTGTCAATCACAAAGAGCCCCGCATTGTTTATCGCATGGCGGTGCGCACCGGTAGCAATAACGATCCTAAAGATCATACCGGTTTGGCGCATTACCTCGAACACCTGTTGTTTAAGGGAACCGATAAATATGGCACGCTCGACTGGGCAAAAGAAAAACCTTATTTAGATAAGATCGATGCCTTGTACGAGCAGTATGGCGCTACCAAAGATGCCGCTGCCCGTAAAGCCATCTATCATCAAATAGACAGTGTATCTGGCGTTGCTTCGCATTTTGCCATTGCCAATGAGTATGATAAACTGATGAGCAATATCGGCTCGCAGAAAACCAATGCCCATACCTGGGTGGAAGAAACTGTTTATGAAGAAGACATTCCTTCCAACGCGGTTGATAAATTTCTGGCCATTCAGGCCGAACGTTTCCGCAAACCGGTTTTCCGCCTGTTCCATACTGAGCTTGAAGCGGTGTATGAAGAAAAGAACCGCGGGCTTGATAATGATGGCGTTAAAGTACAGGAAGCCATGATGAGCGGTTTGTTCCCAACGCATAACTATGGTCAGCAAACAACCATCGGTACCATCGAGCATTTAAAGAACCCTTCTTTAATTGCCATCAGGAATTATTACAACAAATATTATGTGCCCAATAACATGGGTATTATTTTATCCGGCGATTTTGATGCCGATGCCATGATCAAAAAAGTGGAACAGGCATTTGCCTACATGCAGGCAAAGCCGGTACAGGAATATAAGAGCGCACCCGAGCAACCTATCACAGCTCCCATTGTGAAAGAGATCTTTGGGCCTTCTGCCGAGAACATGCGGATCTGTTTCCGTACGCCTGCGGCCAGTTCACACGAGTCTATGGTGCTCGATCTGGCTTCTTCCGTATTATCAAATGGAAAAGCCGGTTTATTCGATCTGAACCTGAATAAACAACAAAAAGCACAGGCCACACAAGCCGGTTTGCAACAGTATAAAGACTATGGCCTGTTTATAATGCTTGGAATGCCGAAACAGGGCCAAAAGCTGGAAGACGTGAAGGACCTGTTGATGGGTCAGCTGGAGTTGCTGAAAAAAGGCGATTTTGATGAAAGTATGATCAAGGCCATTGTAGCCAACGCTAAATTGGATCTGTTGAAATCCCTCGACAACAGCACCAGCAGCGCCCAGCAATTAATGGATGCTTTTATCAAGAACCGTTGTGCGCAGTGGGATAAAGAAGCGTCGTACCTCGATGATATGGCCAAAGTTACCAAAGCGGAGCTGGTAGCTGTCGTGAATAAATACCTGAACGATAAAAATTATGTGCTCATCTATAAAAGAAAAGGAGAGGACAAGAATATCGTAAAAGTAGAAAAACCAGCCATCACGCCTATTGAGACCAATGCCGGTCAATCATCGGATTTTGTGAAGAAAATGGAAGCGATCACGGTGGGCGATATTCAACCCCTGTGGCTGGATTATGATAAAGATATCAACCTGTCAAAAAGCGGTATTGCTGATGTGTTAAGTGTGCAGAACAAATCGAACGAATTGTTTGCTCTGTACTATCAGTTTGATATGGGTACCTGGAATAACAAACTGTTGCCCCTGGCTGCCTCGTACCTGCAATTCTTAAGCACCGATAAATATTCAGCAGAACAGATCAGTAAATCATTTTACAACATTGCCTGTAACTTCAACATTAATACCAATGCTGAGATCACTACCGTTTCTATAAACGGGTTGCAGGAGAATTTTGATAAAGCGGTTAGTTTGTTTGAAGAAGTGCTGGCCAATTGCAAACCCGATGAGGCGGCACTGGCAGCATTAAAAAGCCGGGTAATGAAAAGCCGGGCAAACGCCAAAGCCGACAAACAAAGCATTATGCAGGGACTGGTTTCTTATGCCCGGTACGGTGCTAAAAACCCGTTCAACTCTGCATTGACCGATGCCGAGATCGATCAGTTGAAAGCTTCAGACCTGGTGAATGAGTTACACAGCCTGATGCAGTATAAACACCGCATCATGTATTATGGTCCGCTTGCCGATGTTGATTTTAAAACATCCATCGCCAAACTGCATACTTTACCAGCCAGCTTTAAAGACTACCCTGCAAAAGTGAATTTCACGCCTGCAGTTCAAACTGCCAACCAGTTGTTGTTTACCAATTACGATATGGTGCAAAGTGAAATTGCATGGGTAAGGAACGACGTAGGGTACGATGCTAATAAAGAAGTAGTGGTAAATGTATTCAATAATTACTTTGGTGGCGGTATGGGGTCAGTTGTATTCCAAACCATTCGCGAATCAAAAGCGTTGGCATATTCAACCTACGCATTTTACAATACGCCCAGTAAAAAAGAATATCCTTTTTATATGATGGCGTATGTAGGTTGCCAGGCCGATAAAATGAATGAAGCCATCAAAGGCATGAATGAATTACTGACCGAACTGCCTGCTTCTGAACAGCGCTTCGAGCTGGCCAGAACCGGTTTCAAAAAAGACCTGGAAACCCAGCGTATTACCAAAGAAGGCATTATTGCTTCTTACCTGAGCGCCCAGCAAAAAGGTTGGAAGGGCGATTTCCGTAAAGATGAATATGCAGCCCTTTCTTCTTTGAAACTGGAAGATGTTCAAAAAATGCACAAGGAACAGATCAGTGGTAAGCCTTATACCTATTGCGTAGTGGCTTCGGATAAAAAGATCAAGCTGGACGACCTGAAGTCGATTGGTGAAGTGAAGACGGTGAGTCTGGAAGAATTATTTGGATATTAAGTTGACCAGTTAACCAGTTGACCAGTTAACCAGGTAAATGCAAGTTGATAGGGTTGACAGGGTTGATAGAGTTGACCAGTTAATAAGACCTGGTAAGTTGATGTCGCTTTGGTGGCTTCAATTTACCAGGTTTTTTTTTGCCACGAAAGATCCTTTGCCCTCTGCCCTCTGCTCTTTGCCCTTTGCCTGGTTTTCTGTACATTTAATGTCAATTGTACGCTTAAATCAACACTTGCTGTATGAAACGACTGACCTGCTTTTTTGTATCTATTATTGTCTGCATGGGCATTCAGGCCCAAATGGACCAGCGGCTTGTAAAGGCCAAAAATGCTGCTGCCAGTAAACCCATAAGTCCCAACCTGTTTGGTATTTTCTTTGAAGACATTAACTATGCGGCTGATGGCGGATTGTATGGCGAATTAATTCAGAACCGCTCATTTGAATACACGGCCAGTGATAACCACGACTGGAATCCCTTGACCGCCTGGCAATTTACCAAAGAAGGATTTTCTTACGGCACTATTTCCATTGAAACCAGTTCACCGGTTCATGCCAATAATCCGCACTATGTGGTGCTGAATATAGAAGACGTGGGCAGGGAAGGCCTTGGATTGAACAATACCGGTTTTGATGGCATTGTAATAAAGGCCGGCGAACAGTATGATTTTTCTTTGTTTGCAAAACAACTCAGTGGGAATGCCATCCCGGTAACTATACAGCTGAAAGGCAAAAAGGGCAATCTCTCCAACCTGGCCACCATCAATACCGGTTCAAAAGACTGGAAGAAATATACCGCCACCTTAACCGCTACTCAAAGCGATGACAGTGCCATGCTGGTAATTGTAGCGAAGGCAACGGGGAAAATAGCGCTGGATATGATCTCCCTGTTCCCACAAAAGACATTTAAGAACCGGCCCAATGGATTACGGGCGGATCTTGCACAAACTATTGCCGACCTGCAACCGAAATTCATGCGTTTTCCCGGTGGTTGCCTCGTGCATGGAGATGGCCTGGGCAATATGTATCAATGGAAAAATACGATCGGGCCGGTGGAACAACGGATTGAACAAAGAAATATCTGGAGTTACCACCAGTCGGTTGGATTGGGCTATTTTGAATACTTCCAGTTTTGTGAAGACATTGGCGCCAAACCGTTGCCGGTGGTAGCAGCAGGCGTGAGCTGCCAGAACTCAGGCGGAACCTGGCGTATTGGCGGCACGGGGCAAAAGGGCTTGTCTGCCGAAGATATGAAAGCATACATCCAGGATATCCTGGACCTGATAGAATGGGCCAACGGCGCTCCCTCGACAACGTGGGGAGCTAAACGCGCAGCGGCCGGTCACCCGGAACCTTTTCACCTGCAATACCTGGGAATCGGCAATGAAGATAAGATCACCCCGGTTTTCAAGGAGCGCTTTAAAATGATCTATGAGGTGGTGCATGCCAAACATCCCGAG